>JBGAWT010000250.1:0-4713 GCA_044227445.1 Bdellovibrionia bacterium
CACGATCCAAGAATTCGCTCAAAAGGAACCTTTCTTCGAAGTGAAGATCGAGCGCCTGAACGACTCTCAGCTGGGTTCAAACATCGAACACGAAGCGCTCATGCGCACCGTGCGCGAGCAACTCGAGCGCGTGATCAGCTTGGGCAAGGTTTTGTCTCCGGACATCTTAATGGTGCTCGATGACATCACCGATCCAGGCCGCTTGGCCGATCTCGTGGCCTCCAACCTGGGACTGAAGGTCTCCGATGCTCAAAACATCCTGGAAACCCTGCAGCCCGTGGAGCGCCTCCAGAAGATCCACGACATCCTGGCTAAGGAAATAGAAGTTCTCACGATCCAAGCCAAGATCCGCTCTTCCGCTAAGGAAGAGATGACCAAGACGCAGAAGGAATACTTCCTGCGTGAGCAGATTCGGGCAATAAAGAATGAACTCGGCGACAGCGACAGCAAGAGCGAGGAGATCACGGAGCTCAAGGACAAGATCCTAGCCACCAAGATGCCCGCCGAAGTCGAAACCGAAGCCCTCAAGCAGCTCAATCGCCTGGAGCGCATGCATCCAGATGCGTCCGAAGCTTCGATGCTTCGCACCTACATCGATTGGCTCATTGAAACGCCTTGGAGCAAGAGCACGGCCGACAACCTCGACCTCATGCGCGCCAAGGGAGTTTTGGACGAAGATCACTACAACTTGGCCAAGATCAAAGAGCGCATCCTGGAATACCTGGCTGTGCGCAAGCTCAAGGACAAGATGAAAGGACCAATCCTTTGCTTTGCTGGCCCTCCTGGAGTCGGTAAAACTTCGCTCGGCTGCTTCATCGCTCGCGCGATGGGCAGAGAGTTCGTTCGCGTCTCTCTCGGCGGCGTCAAAGACGAAGCCGAAATTCGCGGCCACCAAGCTGCATTTACGTCGGCGCCCTACCCGGCCGCATCGTTCAAGGCTTGAAGCAGTCCCAGAGCAATAACCCCGTGTTCGTGCTCGACGAATTGGACAAGCTGGGAAGCGACTTCCGAGGAGATCCTTCGGCAGCCCTGCTCGAAGTGCTCGATCCGGAGCAGAACTTCTCGTTCCGCGACCACTACCTGAACGTTCCGTTCGATCTGCTGAACGTCATGTTCATCGCGACGTGCAACCAGCTCGACACGATTCCTTCGGCCCTGCGCGACCGCATGGAGATCATCCAGCTCGCAGGCTACACCGAGGAAGAAAAGTTCTTCATCACGCGCCGCTACCTGATCCCCAAACAGACCACCGAAAACGGTCTGAAGGAGCATCAGATCGAGATCCAGGACGAAGCAGTTCGCACCGTGATCTGCAGTACACGCGCGAAGCAGGCCTTCGGTGTAACCCGGGAGCGCCTCATCGCAACTCTGTGCCGCAAGACCGCCCGTCTCGTAGCCGAAGGACGCACCGAGCGCACTGTGGTCACCAAGGAAATGGTTTACAAGTTCCTAGGCCCAGCCCCCTTCATGCGCGACGACGAGCAGGAGCAAGACGAAGTCGGTATCGCTACCGGCCTGGCTGGACCTCTGTCGGCGGCGAGATCCTGTACGTCGAAACCAACACGATGAAAGGCAAGGCGGGGCTTCCAGCCCGGCCAGTTGGGCGACGTCATGAAAGAATCCGGCCAAGCCGCTTTGGGCCTGATTCGCTCACGCGCTAAAGACTTCGGCATCAACGAAGACATCTTCGCTGAGACGGACATCCACGTGCACTTTCCGGCAGGCGCTGTCCCTAAGGACGGCCCTTCGGCAGGCATCACGATGGCTTCGGCGATCATCTCCAGACTCACGGGAATTCCGATTCGCCGCGATGTGGCAATGACGGGCGAGATCACTCTAACGGGACGAGTGCTCCCGATCGGTGGTCTGAAGGAAAAAGCCCTGGCTGCCATGCGTCACGGCATCAAGACGATCGTCATCCCTGAGAAGAACCGCAAGGACCTGGATGATATCCCTGAGGAGTACCGCGATAAGCTCGAGTTCATCCCTGTGAAGAACATCGACGAAGTTTTGGCGGTGGTTCTCTCCAAGAAAACTGCGGGCATCGGAACCGGCAAGAAGAGCGCTACGAATCGCGAAGTCACGCGAAAGCGGCGCCCTCAGGCAGCAATGCCAGAAGCTGCCTAGTTCACACGCGATCTCTCTTGTAGCGACGCCCTGCGCGGTGCGACAATATCCGGAAGTATGTCACTTCTCGGAGTTTGGGCGATCTTAGTCTTTGTCGCGGGTTCCGCCTTCTTATCGAGCTCCGAAATCGCTCTGTTCAGCCTCTCGCGATTTCAGATCCGTGCGTTGAAGGATCGCTACCCTACCGTCCATCGCTCGGTCAAAAAACTCCTGGGTGACCCAGGAGGCTTGCTCATCACGATCTTAGTATTGAACGAAGCGTTTAACGTCCTGATCTCCTCGATCGTGGCCCAGGCGGTGGTCGAAAAGCACTTTGAATACCTTCCCTACCTCCACCGCCTGCCCGCATGGTTTGTAAACACAGGCGCGGGCTTGCTCTTTACGGCTCCCATTCTCCTTCTGGCCTGCGAGATCACACCTAAAGTCATCGCCGCTCGCGTCAATCTCCTCATCACGCTGGGCTTTGCGCGCGGGCTTCACGGCATTTACATCGCTCTCACTCCGATACGCTGGGTCTTGAGCGCCGTGATCCGGCTGCTGTCTTTTAGCTCTCGTAAAACGCTTGAAGCCGACCGCGCTCAGCAGGCGCTTTTGAAAGAATCCGAATTCCTCATGATGATCGAAGAGGGTCACAAAGAAGGCGCGCTCCAGGAAAGCGAAGTCGAGCTCATTAAGAACGTTTTTGACCTGGATGACACGCCGGTGTCCGCGGTCGCCACGCCCGTGGCCCGCGTCCACATGCTCTCCAAGAGCACGACCTTAAAAGGCGCGCTGCAGGCCTACCAACAGCATCGGTTCTCGCGCGTTCCGGTGTACGCGGGCAATCGCAAGAAGATCGTGGGCGTGCTTTACGCCAAGGACTTGCTGCGAGCGCGGCTAGACACGTCGATCCTGGGTCAATCCATTGAGACGGTCTTGCGCAAACCCTTCTTCGTTTCACAGGACCTGCGCCTCAACGCACTGTTTCGCCGCTTCAAGCAGCAAAAAACTCATCTGGCCGTAGTTCATGACGAGAAAGGCATGGCCACCGGAGTCGTCACAATGAGCGACGTCTTGGATGAGCTGCTCAGCGATGTGATTCCAGAAGAACGGCATCCCATGGAGCGCCATCCCCTATGACCGGGCTCACGCTTCAGGTTCTAGCCATGGTGCTCCCGCCTCTGTTGATCTTAGAGGCGTTCTTTAGCGGCTCGGAGATCGCCCTGCTCTCTGCCGACAAGCTGGCGCTGCGCAAGCTCGCCAAGCAAGGCAAGCACGGGGCTCAGCGCGCGTTGGAACTGGCGAGCCACCCGGAAAAAGTTCTTTCGACCACGCTGCTCATGACGAGCTTTTCGGTCGTCACGCAATCGGCGCTCATCGCGCTTTACTTCAATTCGCAGGGTTATGAGCACGCCGAGCTGTACTCCGTGCTGCTGGCTTCGCCTATCATCGTCATTTTCGGCGAGCTGTTGCCTAAGACGTTCTTCCAAAGACATTCGACCGAGTGGGCGCCTTGGGTCGCCCGCCCCATGAACTGGGTGTATTGGATTTTCTTTCCGTTCACGCGCTCGCTGACGATCTATACGACCAAGCTTTCGCGCATCGTCGGTCCCATCGAAGAGCTTTTGTCGGGCCGCAAGCGCAACACGCGCGAAGAGCTCGTCTCCATGCTCAACTACGGCAAGCGCGAGTCGGAGATCAAATCCTCGGAACGAAAGATCATTCGTAGAATCCTGGATTTCAAGGACTCCGAAGCCAAGCATGCGCTCATCCCGCTCGTGAAGATCGAAGCTATTGAGGTGGGCGCCACGGTCCGCGAGGCTCTGGAGCGCTTTGAGCGCCATCGCCACTCGCGCATGCCCGTGTTCAACGGAAGAATCACCAATATCGTGGGCGTGCTGGAAACCTCGGATCTGATGTCCATGTCAGGCACGCAGGATCTGGAGCAACCGATTCGCCACGCGATGTCGCCAGCGCACTACGTTGCCGACGCCCAATCGCTTGAGGATGTGCTGCTCGACATGCGCCACGAGGACACCGAGATGGTGGTCGTCGTCGACGAGCACGGCGGAGCCGTAGGCATTCTCACCTTTGAGGACATCTTGGAGGAGATCGTCGGCGAGATCTCCGACGAATACGACACCGAGAGCCTGCCGTTCAGAATCCTAAGCGGAACCTCCTGGCTCGTCCAAGCGCGCATGGAGATCAGTCAGATCAACGAGGTGCTGAAGCTCGATATTCCTGTAGGCGAATACGAGACACTAGGCGGATTTCTGCTGCAGCAGTTTGGACGAATCCCTGATCCGCGCGACGAGTTGTTTTTTAATACGAGCGTGGGGGCGCTGAAGTTCACGATCCGAGCGGCGACCGAGCGGCAAATCGAAAGCGTACTGGTGGAGAAGCTCAGCTAAAAAGACGGCCCAAGATCAGCGTGGCTTCAACAGACGAATCGTCTGTCGAAGCCCCTTTGAGTGGCACTCAAGGCTATCTCAGCGGACCTTCGGTCTGTTGAAAGCATGCTGACTCGGCGTAAGACCCCCTCCCCAAACCATTTCCCCTGGGCGTCAAAACCCTGACAGGTGACGCCCCCGCTCCCAATCGCTACAC
>JBGAWT010000251.1:0-3895 GCA_044227445.1 Bdellovibrionia bacterium
GTAGATAAAATCACCCAGGTAAAGCAGGGCCAAGAATCCTAACACGGTCTCGATGCCTAAGACCTTTGAGCGGGAGAGACCCTTTCGGCGTGCAACTCCAATAAAAAAGGCGAGGAGCAGGAGGAGACCCGCGGCGCCTGAGAGAGCTCCCAGCCAAGCGCTTGCGAAGGAAATAGCAAATAGTGGACCAGAAAAGTAAACATAGCTGAGATAAAGAACATTTGAGAAAGCAACGAGCAATAAAATGCTTCCCCAGAGTGCCCAATTGACGGGCAGATTTTCATCTTTCGCTTCCCATATCCGCCGGAGAGAAAATTTTTTCATTTTCATGGGTTCGGTCCTTTGACGCGGAGCGTAGTTTCTGTTAAACCCCCGAGTCCTTTGTGGGCGGCAAGCAACGGGGTTTGCCAACGGATAGGGTGTGGGTAAAGATGAGCGTTTTCCAGAAGTTTCTGTCGTTTTCGATTATTTTTGAATTGGTTTTGTCGCCTTTGGCAGCCATGCCTGCGCGCGCCGATGCGAACATGGCTCCCGCTAAGGAGCGCGCCGCTCGTTTGCTCGAGGATTTGACTCAAGATCCCGTGCTCGAAATGCTGGGCAAGGACGATCGCCTTTCGAAGCCCCTGGATGTTTCTACGATTGGTGCTTCCGCATTGGATTCGGATCCCTATTTCTTTGGAGCGCAAAGCTGGAAAAATGCACCCGCTCAGCTCGTAACTTCCGACGAATCCGATTTGTTTGTCCGCTCCGATCGCTCAGGTGTTGAGCTTTCGCTCGGGAAAAAGACCCTGCGCATCGATGCGCCGTTCGAAGCTGTCGGACAAGGTTCGGATTTCATTTTCTTGGCTGCTCGCAAGGGATCGAATCTTTTTGAATCCCGCGGATCGACCGAGCAAGATCCTGCCGAAGGGCTTTTTTACATCTTGCGCCGCGAGCTCATGTCGGCTGCCCAATCCGATGTGCCTGTAACCGTTTACTTCCTGCCTCTGCCCGGCACGGGCTGGCAAGCTTCCGGGGACTCCGCTCCGCAGATCACCGATCTAGTCGAAAACGGCGTTCTTTGGGTGAGCGACACTCAGGGCGGCGAGCTGCCTGTGGCGCAATCGGATATCGAAGGCTACACGCGCGTGAGCGCTTTGGCTTTGGGTTTAGCGACTGGTCAGCTTGCAGCGGCTCAGCTCGATGAGCTCACCAAGCTTCCTGGTGCGACGGCTCGCATTCGAGCCGCTCTCGGCACTGACGCAGCTCCCGAAAAAATCGTTCAGGCTCTGGACGCAGCACTCCCACGCCATCTTTCATCGGGCAAGCTTGCTCGCGGAAGTACAGCTGGTTTTGGCTTGTTTTACGCAGGCTTGGATCAAGATCGCCCGGGCTTCAAAAAGCTCGCTGATATCGCGCGCGCGCCGGTCGCGTCTGACGCGGGATTTGGTCTTTTCGGAATTCCTTCGGCGCATGCGATCGACAATGCGACGCTGGATTTCGCCGCGCGAAGCGCATTGGTCTTGGCTAACACCGCGATCATCTACGCCAGCAGCATTGGCATCAAGCACTCGCTTCTCAAGGTTCAAGTCGGCAAAATGAAAGCCTTCCGTCTCGGAAGCGCTTCCATGAGCATCATGGGCGTGCTCGACCAAGTGACGCTCGAAGCGTTCAAGGGAGCAAAGTCTGCGAAGGAAGCTAAGTCGGCAAAAGCCGTGGCTAAGCTTCAGGAACAGATCGCTACGATGCAAAAGGAGCTCGATCAGGTTCGCCGCCAGGTCGCCCGTCACGGGGATCGCTCCGCGTCGGTGCAAGACGCCCGGGCCGCGCAAGAAATTCGGGACCGCTTCGAAGGCGTCTTGGACGGAATCGATCGGCTTGAAGAAAAACTGAACTCGTTTCAGGGTGAGCTTGCCAAGTACAAAGAAGGCATCGTTTGGGAAGACGCGAGCATCGCGTCTGAGAAAGACGTCAAGGTACGCGAAGCCAAGCTCGAGAAGCTTCAATCCGCCAAGCTCGACCAGTTCAAAGAGCACATCTCGACGGTCAAGAAGAACTACACGACTTTGACGACCAAACGCCTGGAGCTCAATGCGTCCATGAGCGTGTTCGCGCATTCGCTGACTTTCGTCAGCCAGCTGCCGACGGTTTGGGGAACGAACGCCCTGGAGTACGTGATGGATCGCGCAGGAGTTTCCAATAACGGAACGTTGCGCAGGTTCTTTAACGCGACTTTCGGTTACGCTCGCGCGACCTCGGATCGCACTCCGGTAAACGAAAAGACACTTTTGCTGGGAGCCGGTATCTTGAACCTTGAGGACACCGGCAGCGTGGCCTTGCAGTTGTGGTTCACCAACGCATGGTTCGCTAAGGCGATGGGCGTAATGCTTCCGTTTGAGGCGATGCAAGAGCGCATCAAGGCCGCTTACGGCGACGAGGGAACGACGGATCCCAAGAAGCTTGAAGCCATCTCGCAATTCCGTACGACGACTTTGATCTCAAACGGCATCGGCCACGGAGTGAGCGGCGCGTATTCCGTTGCGCACGATCAGCAAGATATTTTCACGAGCCTCTTTCAGCGCGAGGTCACTCGCGAGTTCAAGGAAAAGGGTCTGGATCCCGCAAATCCTGCGATCGCTCGCAAGATCAGCGAAGAAGTAGGCGCTCGCGTTCGCAAAGCCCTGCTCATGATGGGCTATCCGACGGAAGAAGAATTCCTCTTTGACGCCAACTCTGTTTACGCAGCTCTGCAGGCTTACTTTGGCTACAGCGTGCCTGAGGGCATGAGCGCCAAGGACTCCATGGCGATTCAGCGCACGGGCTTGATGGAGCGCACCTTGAGCAAGACGATCGCCCAGCTCAAAAAAGAGGGTAAGACCGAAGCCGCCGAAGGCTTAGCGAGCCTCAAAAAAGACATCTCGATGCTGCATCAGGTTCTGCGCTCTCCGCGCGTCTTGATCAACTCCGACGCTCGGGCTGCGGCCGTAAAGCTCATTAAGCAATCCCGCCGTGAATTGGCGCTCATCAGCTTGCGCGCCTTGCCTGAAGATAAAGTCGGCGAGTTCGTTCCTTCGTACGAAGCACGCTTTGGCGAGAATGCGGAAGCCCGCAAGGGAGTGGCAAAGACTGCGACCGAAGCTTTCCGAGCACAGCTCGTTGCGATCTTGGGCGAAGACCAAGCCAAGGACAAGAAGCTCACCCCTAAGGAGATGGATCCGCATCTTCGTGCTGGGTTCTTTGGTCGTTGGCAGATGAAGCGTGCTCAAGAGCGCGCGACTCTGTCTTGGTTCAAAGAAGTGGATTTTGATGCGGCCCGAGCGCTGAAGTTCTCTTCTTGGGGTACGCACTATCGAAACGAACTCGTCAAAGCCATGGGCCTCAATGTCGTTCGCGATGCTGAGATCGAGCCCGTATTGGCTAAGGTCGAAAAATCGGTGGACGATCAGTGGGACGAAAAACTCAAGCGCGATGAGTTCCGCGAGTTCTTCGAAAAGCAATCTACCGGCGATCAAATTCGCATCCGTTCGGCTTGGAACGCAGAGGCTTTTGTTAACAGCTACGTGGATCTGACGATTCATCGCCAGGAGGTGCCTGCTCTGTCTCCGCACCAGCCCGGGCTTTTGCAAGGCTTCAGAAGGCTTTCGTGGGTCAAGAAGGTCAAGCCGTTGACCCAGACCGCACGCGTTCTGGAATCTGTTTTCAGTGACAGTCGCTACCAGATCGGTTTGATGCCTAAGCTTGCGCGCGGTGTTCCTGGGGCTGATGACATCGTCACGAGCAATATTCGTACGGCGCGCCGATTCCCTGTGGCCGTGACCGCAGGCTACGCCTGGTCCTGGCTGATTTGGGCCAACGCTTTGCCTGGTCCATCGTGGATGGTGAACTACCTGTTAGCCGGAACCACCGTGACTGCACC
>JBGAWT010000252.1:0-3941 GCA_044227445.1 Bdellovibrionia bacterium
GAGGCGTATGCGCACTTGGATCGGAATCGTGCAAATCCGCACGCGCAATAGAGAGAGCTCTCGCCCAAGAAGCGCTCCTGGTGGAGGGCACTGACCCAGAACTGGGGTACGAAACTCGTCTCTATTTTCTTAGCCATCGTGCTTTGGTTTGTGGTTCTTGGTTCGCGCAAGATCGAAGAAACAAAAGAGATCCCGCTTGAGATCGTGACCGCGCCTGATTTGGTGCCTGCCAACGACGTTCCGGACCGTGTGTCCGTGCGATTCGAGGGACCCAAGGCCTTCATGCGCGTGATGCTTGATCGACGCGAGAGTCCCATCCGAATCAATCTCACGGGCGCGAAGCCTGGGTTAGTGACCTATAGAATTTTCTCCGACAGCGTGAAGACGACTTCGTTTGTTAAGGTTCTCTCGATCAATCCCACCGCGGTGCTCGTGAAGCTTGAGCCAGTGAAGCGCAAAGACGTACCTGTTCGTGTTGAGCTGCGCGGAGCGCCTCCCGAGGGATATCGAATAGTAGGGTTTTCGGTTAAACCACCGCTAGTCACGATCAAGGGCCCTGAATCGCGTACAGAGAATGTCGCTGAGGTGCTTGCTGTACCGATCGATGTGTCCAAGCTCAATCAAACTACCGAGCGCGAGCTCGTGCTGGATATGGGAAGGCCCAATCTGTACCTTGATGGGTCGCCTCCAGTGGTGAAGGTTGAGGTAGAGGCGATCTCAGCTAATTTCAAAATCAAAAACGTCGATGTCAGAGTCGCGGCGGATGGTTCTGCGCGGGCTGAAGAGGCATCAGTTACGGTGCTTGTTCGGGCCACGCAGCAAGATCTCGCTCGGTTGGACCGTTCTAAGGTCTACGCCACGGTGGACGCTCGGGGTCTTAAAAAGGGTAGGCATCGCCTTCCCGTGAAAGTCAGTTTGCCCGAAGGGGTGGGTTTGGTTAAGGTGCTCCCTGAATTCGTTCACGTTCAATTGAGGTGATCATGGCCGGTCCAAAAAAGAAGAGCACTCCTGCGGCAGATTCCGAAAAGCTATTCGGAACGGACGGAATCCGCGGGCTTGCCAACCAGGCTCCAATGACGGGTGAGATCGCCATGAACGTGGGGCGCGCCGTCGCTCACGTCTTGAGACACCAGAAGGTGCCTTTGGCTCGCACGTCGCTGCCAGTGGGATTAAAACCTCTTGAGAGCAAGAAGCAAGTTCGTCGCGTTAAGATCGTCGTGGGAAAAGACACGCGTCTTTCGGGTTACATGATCGAGCACGCTTTGGCTGTGGCGTTTATCACCCAAAACATGCGCGCGGATGCTGGAATCATGCTCTCGGCTTCGCACAATCCCTATCATGACAACGGGATCAAGATTTTCTCGGCGGATGGATACAAGCTTCCGGACGCGGTTGAGGATGAAATCGAGCGCTTGGTGAACTCCGATGAGCTGAAAAAAGAGCTCGTCACCGGCAACCTCGTGGGCAAAGCTTTTCGAATCGATGACCTGCTTGGACGCTATCTCGTATTTTTGAAGAACCTCTTTCCTCCAAACTTCGATCTCATGGGACTTCGTGTGGCGATCGACTGCGCAAATGGCGCTGCTTACAAAGTAGGGCCCATGGTTTTCGAGGAGTTGGGTGCCGAAGTCATTAAAAAGGGCGTCGAACCCAACGGCATCAACATCAACGAAAACTGCGGAGCGCTCCACCCCGAGACGCTCTCGAGCACTGTGCTGTCTAAGCGTGCGGATATCGGCATCTCGCTTGATGGCGACGGCGATCGCTGCATCCTGATTGACGAAAAGGGCGAGGTCGTCGATGGCGACCAGATCATCGGCCTCTGCGCGCTAGAAATGGCTCGCAAGGGCGAGCTCGTCGGCAATACGGTCGTGACCACGCCGATGTCCAATATCGGACTTGAAGTCGCGCTTCAAAAGCGAGGCATCAAGATGGTGCGTGCTTCCGTGGGCGATCGCCACGTCGTCGATATGATGCGAAAAAACGGCTGGGTGCTCGGTGGAGCACTGGCCATATCATCTTCCTTCGTACCCACGACGGGCGATGGGATCGTAGCAGCGCTCAAAGTGCTTGAGGCCATGCGACACACGGGCAAAAAGCTTTCGGAGCTTAAGAAGTCCATTCAGCTTTTCCCTCAGGTTCGAGAAGACATCCGTGTTTCGCGAAAAGAGCCGTTTGATCGGATTCCGGATATCCTCAAAGCGATCAAAGCAGCCGAAACCAAGCTACGCGAGAAGGGTCGAGTCTTTGTCCGTTACTCGGGAACTGAGCCCGTGGCACGCGTGATGGTCGAGGGCGAGAATCTACGAGAGATCCAAACGCTCTCCCGGTCCATCGCTGGCCAGATCCAACGCCATCTCGGTTGATCTATCGACAGACTGCAGGCTGATGAGTTAGGTTCGGGGCATGCTTGCGCGCCTCGGAGTCAACCTGGACCACATCGCCACTTTGAGGCAATTGCGCGGCACTCCGTACCCAGATCTCACCGAAGCTTTGCGTTGCATCCAGCGCGCGGGCGCAAACCAAGTAACCGTTCATCTGCGGGAAGATCGCAGGCATATTCAAGACCAAGATGTCCGAAGCATTAAGCGTGAGGCGCTCATTCCGCTCAATCTCGAAATGGCAGCGACTGAGGAAATGCTCGCGTTCGCGTTAAAGATCAGGCCTGAGTGGGTCTGCATTGTTCCCGAAAAGCGCCGCGAGGTCACGACCGAAGGTGGTCTGGATCTTGTCAAAGGCAAGGCTCGCATCGCGAAGATCACGCAAAAGCTGGAACGAGCAGGCACTCGCGTGAGCTTGTTTGTCGAACCGAGCTTGCAGGCGGTTAAACTCTCTAAGCAGTACGGGGCTTCGGCAGTGGAGCTTCATACGGGAGCATACTGCTTAGCTGCGCAAACCAAGGGTGGGGCATCCGCGAGCAAGGAGCTTGCTCGAATCGAACACGCCGCGCGCGAGGCAGCCAAGCAAGGAATGGGCGCCCACGTAGGCCATGGTTTTGACTACGAGAATGTGCGGCCAGTGGCTGCGCTTGAACATGGAGACCGAAAACCTTTAATCGAGGAATTTAATATTGGGCATGCAATCGTCTGCAGGGCAGCGATCGTAGGCTTGGAGCGCGCAACTCGCGAGATGCTAGCGAGCATCCACGCTCCGTAGAAAGGAGACAGGAAATGCCTGAGGCTCTTCGAATTTGCAGTAACGCTGAGATGCGAGAGCTGGACCGCATCGCCGAGCAAGACTATGGCATGGGTCCGGACCTGCTCATGGAGAACGCGGGGCGGGCCGCGGCTCAGATCATCATGGAGAATTTCCCGAATGCCGGCCGCGACCGAGAGATTCTGGTGTTCGCCGGAAAAGGCAATAACGCGGGCGATGCCTTTGTCGTGGCTCGTAGGCTGCTCTGCCTTGAGCGCCGAGTGCGCATCTTTCATCTTCAGAGCGAGTCCGAGTACAAAGGCGCTCCGCTTAAGAACTTCCAGATTCTCAAGAAGATGAAAGCCAAGCTCGTGCAGCTTGAGAACGCCGCGGAGCTCAAAGGGTTTTTTGCTAGCTCTCCCGGTCCGTTTACGATCATCGACGGCATCTTGGGCACGGGTCTTAAGGGAAGCCTAGACGGGGTTCTCTACGACGTCGTCGAAGCAATCAATGAGATCCAGTGCTCAGAAGTCATCTCGCTCGATATTCCATCTGGCGTGAGTGGGGACACAGGACAGGTTTTGGGTGCTTCCATCTTGGCTAGCATGACGATCTCTTTTGGCTTTCCCAAGCTGGGTCATTTCCTTCCGCCAGGCGCAGGGCGCCGCGGTGAGCTCATCAATGTCGATATCAGCCTGCCATCGCGTTTTCGGCACGAGGGCGAGAAGTTTCTGCTGATGAAGTCTCCGATGGCTCGCCTGCTCAAGAACCGAGATCGCTATGGGCATAAGAATGCGTTTGGCCAT
>JBGAWT010000253.1:0-4006 GCA_044227445.1 Bdellovibrionia bacterium
CATGCTGAAGCTCTCCATCGTCTCGGCTGGGGTTTTCCCCTGTTTGCCGTAGGCGTGCTTCGCTGCGGCCATATCCAGCGCTTGAGGGCGACGGATGACATCCGCAAAAACGGTTTTGAGCCGCGAGTCCTCGCCGATAAACGGCGCTTCGCCGCCTCGAGCCGGGTAGCCCAGCATCTTGAGGAACGCCTCACCGTTCATAGCGCCTTCGCGAGCGAGCTTTTGGACATTCTCTTTGTGCTCTTCAGCTGATCGCGTCTCAAGCAGGTATTTGACCAGGAAGTCCTCCAAGTCCCTCATGAGAAGCTCTGTTTGCGCAACCGCTTCCGCGGGGAGGTCAGAGAAATGGGCGTATCTCGACATCCCCTTGATGCCGCGCCGATCAATGGGTCCGCCCTCAGGATTGAAGCCCAGTTCATGAAGCAGGTTCCACAGAAGCTCCGTAGATTGCAGGATATCGCTTGAAGCTCCGGGGGTGATTTCCAGCACAGAGGTCGCAGCCAAGGGGTCTTTTGCCAAAAAGATTCGTTCCATGGCTCTTGAGCCCATGGCCGAAAACAACATGGCGAGCATCGACTTAGCCGATTGCATGTCGGCTTGCCTGTATTTGGTGATGCCGCCGGTGCCCGCTTCAGGCGAAACGACGACGACCTGCTCGACCTGAAGGCCTAGGTGAATCGCTGTCAAAGCGTGTCCGTACTCATGCAGGGAGATGAGCAGGCGCTCCGGGCTGATGCGTCCTTGTGCCCGCAGCGGAGGAAAGGTCAGAGCGACCTCGTGCTCCTCGAGGCGAATGACCTTCGAGTCGCTCTTCTCGCTCATGTCTTTTGCGGAGCTCACGACTTTCCTGGATCCGGGCCTGAAATGAAGTGTGATCTCAATGGGCCTAGCAGCGATGGTCGATGAAGGCGAAATGGCGCTCAAAGCGGCTTCTAAATCAGAGGACACGCGCTGCAAAACGGTGTTCACCGTGTGCCTCGCGTTCATCGCAGGGATCACGGTTTCGCTAAAGAGGTAGCGGCGATACTCTGGAGTGGTCTTGAGCGTGACAAAGCCTGCATCGACCTCTGTATTGGCGTTATGAAAACGCTGCTTGAGTGCCGCTGCGATTTGCTTGTCGATGAGCGTCTTGTAGTGCACTTCGTTGAGCGGGCTCATGATCAAGAACTTCGACAACAGGCGATCCACAGTCTCAGGCAGGAAGATCCGGTCCAAGACGTTCTTGAGATCTGCCGGGCTCGAAGAGAGCCTTCGAGATGCGCCGATGACATCCTCAATCGTCGTGATGCGTGGATCTGCCTTAAACCCGAAAAGATCCAATGCAAAGTTCATCGTCACGATGGGCATGGAGTCGCGAATGTTGATTTCTAGGGGGCTATCGCCTGGACTTTCCGAAGCGATGGTCGAAACCCCGTCGCTCAGCAGGTCTTTGATCACCGACATGACAGGGCGGTTCTCGGGCATCCCATTAACTGGGTTGATCTCGTAGACCTTATCGAGCTCCTCGATGAGCAGGATGTACTTACCCTGTCGCTGCTTGGCGAGCTCGGGGCTCTCTCCTTCGCGCGGGCGCATGCTTTGGCGCTGGGCGCTCCGAATCTCGGACTCGAGGTAGTTCCCAAACGACGATACGGTGCTTTGCTCGTTGGAAGCAAAGGCCTGCATATTGATCTTCACGACGGGTAGCCCCGTGTACTCAGCCAGCTGATAGACGAGCTCAGTTTTTCCGATGCCCGGGAAACCAGCCAGGGCCCAAAACGGCGTTTCTTTGAGCGCCGGGCCTGAGCGGGCCAGAAATGCCCCGATCTCGCGCTCAAAGAGCGCAGTCGTCTCTTCCTGCCCAAAGAGGTTTTTATCGATGTGCTTGGCTAGCCCTTTGACGAACTTGCTCGTAGGCGGAAAGCGAGCCTCCAGAATCTGCTTTCGGGAGATCTTCTTGAGCTTCTCAAGCTCCTTGTCGCTGATCATGCCGGGCTTAGGCTCGGTTGCGATGCCCGCGGGCTGCACGAAGAGGCGCGAGCTGGAATCAAAATCCACGCTAAAGGAGAACGGCTTGCCGTCTCGCATCTTGCCCTTGTCCCAAAGCTCAGGAGTTACGGTGACGATGCCCTGACGAGACGCTGGGTCAAAATCCAGCAGCAGGCGCCGTGGCTGATCCAGCGAGTGATCGCCCGCATGGGTGGCTTTGAGGCCGAAGAGCACGAGTTGCGAAGTGAGCTCGTCGCCTCGGTAGACTGTCTCGCGCGCGCCTGACGGGGCGAAGACTGCTTCTTCATAAATGAAATCCAAAAAGCGCGGCGTGAAGTCTGCCTTAAGGCGCTTAGCTTCGTTGCCTTGGGCGGTAGTGCGCTTCAAAGCTAAGCGAACGTCCAAGTCGGCAAGCTTTTTGTAGTCGTCGCGAGTCAGGGGTTTGAACACGATCGTGTTGGACGCGAGCCTGCCCACCGTGTTGGAGCGCAGGAAGTAAGAAAGTGCCTTGTAGCGCGAAGAGGGTTTTTCGAGCAGCCATTTGTCGAACGCGGCGAAGTCCTCGGGGGTGAGGTCAAAGAAGCTCTTCTTGGATCCCAGGGCTTCGTCGAGGAACTCCTGAATGAGATCGGAGCTGAAGTTCATCGTCGAGAAAATCAGCGCGTTGTGGAGATTGATTTCCCGACCACCGTTGAACGTGACACGTCCGTCAGTGAGAATCTCGTTGAGCATGGCGATGAACGGCTGCGTTTGCTCGCCATTTTTGGTTTTTTCGGGAAGCTTGTCGAGCTCCTCAAAGAAGACGATAAACGGTTTGGTCTCGTCGTCCAGGCTGTAGACCGCGCTGTACAAGTCGTTCTCAGGGCGCGGAGTGTTGAAGCCCTTCTCCGAATATTTTTGGGCGTCCATGACGATGACTTCAAATCCCAGTCCACGGAGCACTTCTTTGATGACGCTCTTGCCGATTCCCGGCATGCCGATGAGGTGGCGTGCGATGGGTTCGCGCTCGCGGGTGCCAAAACTTCGAGCCAGCGCACCACAGCGGTTGCACTGCCTGGGACACGCGCTCTTGGCCAATGACCAGGCGATTGATCTCGGCTGATACTTGGTAGGCCTGCTTCAGGGCGGCTTGGCGCTCTTTGTCGCCGAATCGCGCGATGGCGATCTGCTGCTTATGGTAGTTTTTATCGGCCGGAGGCTTCTCGGCTGCGAAAGTAGAATTGAGAAAAAGAATCCCCGCGCAAACGAACGCAACCCCGAGCTTAGACATTATGCGTTATACCCCCGCGCAGGGTTATAAGGAGAGTCGGGGGGTGTTGTCTACTGCGATCCGCACCAGGCGCGGCAAAAGTGTTCTCCACCAAAGGGCTTGTCGATCTCCACCGTCGCTAGATTTTTCCAGCTCTTCCAAGGACAAATCCACCACGAGCGATCCACGACTTCGCAGTTTACCGGGCGGCGGTCCTTCCATTGCGACGAAGCTAGGTGAATCAAGATTTGCGAATCCTCGGAACAGGCAGGTTCGCGATCCGCGAACACCCACTGCGCTTTGGGCGTAAAGGGCGTGGCGCGACTTGCGTTTGCCCAGTATCCAATCGGTGCGTCGACTTGTCCCAGCCTAAAGCTTGCGGGTCGTACGGGCGTGACCACTGCACAGGTCTCAGCGGTTTTTACGTTAGGCCAGTTCAAGAAGGTGGAAGCCGGTTTTCCGATGTCTCCTTTGGCCGAAAAAAGAGCGAGCGCCGCGCAAAGCACGCCCATGAGCTGGGTTTGTTTTTTTGTATCATTCCACCCCAGTGCGCCGCCGAGCATGACTAAGCCTTCGGCTGGTAGTAAGAATCGACCTTCTTTGTGCGAAACCAAGAGGTGGGCGAGCACATAGGCGAGCAATGCCCAGGCTGCTGGATTTTGCTTCCAAGAAGGCGATTGCGTCCAGCTCCAGAGCCCCCACAGGACGGCAGCTGTATAAAGGATGGAGGCCCCAAGCCATCGGTGAGTCAGGTAAGCCCCATACTCACTGAGGCTTTGGCTGCCAAAC
>JBGAWT010000254.1:0-3874 GCA_044227445.1 Bdellovibrionia bacterium
AAACGCGCGCTTCGCCACGGTCGACATCGGCAAAGTCCTGCAAGAAGCGCTGAACCGCTATTTGGATATGGGCGCCGCGAAAGTCCCCGCTCTCAAGGGGAAGAAGATCGAGAAACTTCCAGACACGGCAGCGTTCTATGAGTCCGTGACTTCGGATTTCAAGATCGAGGACAGCAAAGCAGTGGCGCCTAATTTCTACGCCAAAGCGATGCCCAACGCGGGATTGGACCTCAAGGGCCGCACTGAGGTGGGGCTCATTGACGAAAAACTCTCGGCCCAATGGGAGATCATCGATACCTACAATATCTCGCACGCTGCGGACATCTCGCCTGAGGCAGCCGGCGTGACTGTGCCTCGCATTTTGGCTGAGCCAGGGGCACCCGTGCGCGTACCCGTCGAAGCAGGATGCACGACAGCTAGCCCCTGCGTGGATTACGGCAAAGTACCCGTTCATTTTAGCGCCGTAGTGGGTGCCAATATCGCACGGGCCGCTGGCGAGAAGGCTAAAGCGGAAGCCGCAAAGGCTGTTCGTAAACAAGTTGAGCAAATCGCTCCACCAGCAATTCAAGACGCTATAAAGAAATTCTGGTAAAACCTCCTTATTGGAAAGGGACCTCTGGGGATGAAACACTCAATCAAGCTTTTGATGACAGGACTTTTGGCGGCAGCGATCTCGATGACGTTTGCGTGCTCGAACACGCGCCTGAAGAACCAAGCTAAAGAAGCGGCAGCCCGCTACTGGCAAGAAAAGGCTTATCCCGGCAAGTCCTTCGACGTTCAAGTCGTTGAAGCCGAAGCGGCTGATGGCGGCATGTACAGGGTCAAAGGCATCATCGACGGCGAAACACGCGTCGGTACGTTCAACCCCGAGACCGAGACCTTTTCCGAAGGTTATTACTCGCTGGCTCACGAGCGCAACAAGCGCGTAGCCGAGCTCGAGCAAGAAGTGAAGTACTGGAAAGAAAAGGCCGAGAGCTTTGAGAAAGAAAACTACAAGCTCAAGGTCAAGATGGGCATCGCCGACGACGCCAAATCCGATAAGAAGTAGTCGTCGTGCTTCGCAGTTCCATCGATCTAGGCACAAACACCTGTCTCCTGCTCATTGCTGAGTGCTCGCCCGATGGGCGCGTGACAAAGATCATTGAAGATCACGTTCGCACCGTTCGCTTAGGCCAGGACGTTGCTCGCACCGGAAAGCTCCAGCCCGAAGCGATGAAGCGCACCTTAGATTGCTTGGGTGACTACGCTCAAAAGACGCGGGCGCGAGGCCTGAAAATCGAAGACGCCATCTGCGCAGCGACGGCCCAAGCGCGAGACGCCGCAAATGGCCGCGAGTTCTTGGAGCGAATCGAGCGGGAGGCGGGATTTCGCTTTCGCATTCTCAGCGGCGACGAAGAAGCGAAGTATTCCTTTCAAGGTGCCTTGCTTCCCACCATGAATCCCGCGCAATGCTCCGTGATCGACATCGGCGGAGGCAGTACGGAGATCGTCTCGCAAGACGGCGGCCAAAGCCTTCCTATTGGTGCAGTGAAGATGTCGGAGCGGTTTTTCGCGGAGACGCTGAAGGATCACAAAGCCGTCGTCAGAGACGAGGATTTTTGGGCCTGCCAAGACGAAATCGATATGCAGGTCGCTAAGATGAAGTCCTGGCGCGAAGCTTTTGCTCGCAAAGCCCCCAAGCCTACGTTCGTGGGTGTAGCGGGAACGGCCACGACGATCGCGATGCTGCAATCCGGCATCATGACGTTTGACCCCGCACTCTTAGACGGACTTCATGTCACGCGCGGGGACGTGCATCGCTGGCTTGAGGACCTCAAGTGGCGCAGCGTGGAAGAGCGAGCCGCGATTCTAGGCCCCGAGTCTGGACGAGCGGATGTGCTGCTCGCCGGCACTCTGATTCTTTGGCGAGTGATGGAGCTTTTGGATTTTCCGGTTCTCACGGCCAGCACGCGCGGGCTTCGTTTTGGGATCCTGGGAATGAAATCTTAAGTCTCGACGTTCTGTAAAAATAGCTCGAGCTCAGACTCCAGAAGATCTAGTTCCGCTACAGCGCCGCATTTCTTGCACGGGACCTTTCGAACGATATCCAACCCCTGCTTAAGCTTTGCGACAGCGAACATATGCTCGTCGTTCTTGTTGCAAGGCACGCAATGAAACGGAAGCTCGATCTCATCGACAAACACAAGCTTGCTTCCAAATTTAGCGAGCACTTGGGGGATGCGATTGAACTGCTCGACGAATGCGAAGCTCAGGCGACTGAAACGCGCGGATACGCCCGGAGTCTGAAACAGGTTTTCTAAGAACAAAATCCAGTCGCGAACGCCCACCGAGTTGATCCGCGAAAGGCCCGCCAGATCGATGCGAACAAGGCGCCCGGACAAAGAGCGGGTTTTGAGCCAACGCGTGACCGCGGCCAAATCAGACTCTTCGTTCATCACTCCGGAGAAAATCAGGCGCAATCCGCCATTGGCGTCGTTTTCGAAGGAAGCCTCAAAACCCTTTTGCTTGAGGATTGAGCCCTGGTCCGCCATCTATGCCGCCGCACGCTCTTCGAGCTCTTTGCTGAGCGAAAGGGCTTGATGTGCGAGCGAGCAGCGTGTCGTGAGAACCCTGAAGGGAGAAGCGCTGACGTAGTTGAGTCCGCGATCCAAGCAAAACCTGAGGCTGGCCGGATCGCCGCCCTGCTCACCGCAAATCCCGAAGCTTGCATCCAGCCTCACGCGACGCCCGCGGCGAACTGCCGTCTCGACGAGCTCGCGAACCGGATCGCTGAGAACCTTAAAAGGATCGGCCGTCAGGATCTTCATTTCCAGATACTGAGGCAAGTAGTGGTTGCTGTCGTCACGCGACATGCCGAGCGTGGTTTGCGTAAGGTCATTCGTCCCGAAGGCGAAAAACTCGCCGACGCGCGCGAGCTGATCGGCATTCAGGGCTGCTGCGGGAAGTTCGATCATCGAGCCAACGCGGAAGTGGATTTTTTCGGAGTGTGGGATCTTGAGATCCGTACGGATCTGCTCTTCGATGTCATTTACTTTGCCCCGAAGAGTTGAAAGCTCTGCATCCGTGAACACCAGCGGAAACATGATGCCGGGATCTACGGGCTTGCGGTTGCCCTTTACGGCATAGGCAGCGCGCGTGATCGCGCGAATCTGCATCTCATAGACCTCAGGATTGATGAGACCGAAGCGGCAAGCGCGAAGGCCTAGCATCGGATTGTGCTCCTTGAGCCCCAGAGATCTAGCCTTAAGCTGATCGCGCGGGATGTGCTTGAGCTGCGTGGCTAGCTCTTCGAAGGCTTCTTCGGTCTGCGGAACGAAGTCGTGAAGAGGCAGATCCATCAAGCGGATGTTGACGACTCGCCCACCCATCACGTCAAAGATCTTACGGAAGTCCTCATATTGGCGCTCCTCGAGGATCTTGAAGCTCTCACGCGTTGCGGACGCGTCTTGCGTAAAGACGATGTTACGGATCTCGCGGATCGCCTCGGGCTCCATGAACATGTTTTCGGTACGGCATAGGCCCACTCCGTCCGCTCCAAACAGCAGGCCCACTTCGGCGTCCTTTGCGTTGTTGACGTTGACCCTGACTTCCAGCGGAACATGCTCGGCCTGAAGCACGCGCGAAATGAGTTTGGAGACCTCTTGAATTACGCCTTCGCGGAAAGACAGGTTGGCCGTCTTGCCTTGGCCCAAGTAAAGCTTTCCTTCGGCACCCGCGTCCAGCGTCAGAAAGTCGCCCGACTTGATCTTGCGGCCGTTGACTTGGCAGGATTGGCCATCAGCGCCTAACTCAAGACCGCGGTAACCCACGATGCATGGAATGCCGTTGGCGCGAGCCATGACGGCTGCGTGCGAGGCGATGCCGCTGGCCTTAG
>JBGAWT010000255.1:0-3875 GCA_044227445.1 Bdellovibrionia bacterium
CGCCTGTGGTCTCGAAGCGGTTGTTGCGCTTGTCGCGAACGATGTTCAGCACGATCGAAGACAGATTGCCTGGGTCGCCCGATTTGAGCTGATTGGGTAGCCCAGGAGCTTCGCTCTCGATCACGAGACGCTCGAACTTATAGGTCAGGTAGGCCTGCACATACTCAAACAATGGCCTGCCGCCGCGGATATTGAAGCCCATGCGCCGCGCGCTGTATTTGTTCGGAAACGGAATCAAGTTGATGAACAGATCCGCGCCCGCCGTCCAACGCGTATCCAAGAGGTAAGGATCGGTGATTCCCAGCGTAAAGCTCTGGGCCGAGGAGTTAGCCGAATACTGACCTTGGAAGTTGATCATCCGGCCAGTACCGAAAAGATTGATCTCCGAAAGCTGGCCTTGGAAGAAGAATCCGCCCAAGCCCGCGTAACCGGCACCTAGGTTGACGGTGCCCGTCTGGCGCTCCTTGACGTTGATCTCGACGTTCACGACATCGTTCTTGCCCTTAGGCGTGTTCTGGTTAAACACGATCTCGCCCGGCTGGAAGTAGCCTAGGCGCTCTACTCTCTCGCGGGACTCGCGGAACTTCGTTCCGCTAAAGAGCTCCCCTTCATGGAAGGTGAGTTCGCGACGGATGACTTTGTCGTGGGTCTTGGTATTGCCCGTAATATTGACTTCGCCGAAGTAGACCAGGCTCCCCTTCTCAAAGGAGTAATCCATGTCCACGACACGTTCTTCGTCATGGAACTTGAAGTTAGGAATCACGTTCACGAACGCGTAACCCAAGTCTTGGTACTTCTCGGTTAGGCGCTGCAGATCGAGGTTGCGCTTAGAGAAGGAGAACACATCACCTTTGGTGAGATTGAGACCCTGGCCGAGCTCTTCTTTTGTAAACAGCAAGTCGCCGCCGAAATCGATCTCGCCGACTTTGTATTCCTCGCCCTCATCCACATAAACGGTGATGTACAACCAGCGTTTGTCGTCGCTCACCGTGACGATGGGGTTCTCGTATCGGAACTTAACAAACCCGTGATCCAGGTACCAAAGCGTCAAACGCTGTAAATCTTGCTTGAAGGAGAGCTCCTTAAAACTACCCGAACCGCTAATAAACGAAAGCGCGTTGCCCTCGCGCGTCTCGCCTAGAACCGTCTTGAGCTGCTCGTCGCTAAAGCGCTTGTTACCCAAAAAGGTGATCTTCTTGACGGTGACTTTCTCGTAGTCATTGATCTTAAACTCGAGCTCGATCTCGCCTTCTTTTTCCTTCGAGGGCTTGAGTTCGTAGCTGACCTTGGCGAGATAAAAGCCCTTATCTTCGTAATGCTTCTGGATATGCGCGACGTCTTCGCGAACTTTGTTAACGTCAAGGATGCTCCATTCCTTGATCTTCACGACCTCTTTGAGATCGTCGTCTGTAAGCTTTTCGTTTCCGTCGAATTCGATCTTCGAAATCACAGGACGCTCGCGCACCACAACCGTCAGCGCTGCTCCGCCCGAGGCGCCCTCGGCCTGAAACTCGATGTCATCGAAGTAACCCAGCTGAAAAAGCGCATCGATATCGAAGCGGACCATGTCGCGGTCCAGGGTCGTGCCCACCTTAGTTTGGATCTTGCCGAGCACGGCGTCTTTTTCAACGCGCTTGAGGCCTGTGACTTCGACGGAGGTGACTTTTTTCCCATAAAAAGCGCCAACATTTTGCGCCCAAGCGATGTTGGCGGATAGCGACAATACGACGCCAAGCGCGCAGGCCTTGGCCCACGCCCCGAAAAACGCCCTGTCTCTGGGAACGCTTACGAATCTCACCGGAAAGAGGAGTTCTAGGGGGCTAAGTGCGGGGTGTCAACGAAATCACGCGACCAAAACTACTTAACGAACTGACCGTCTTTCATGACGAGAACCCGATTCATCCGCTTTGCGATCTCCGGATCATGCGTGACGAGCAAAATAGCGACTCCGGTTTGCTGATTCAAACGGGTCAGAAGATCCAGCACCATGGTGCGATTGCTTGAATCGAGATTTCCGGTGAGCTCGTCCGCAAGCAGAAGCCTGGGCCGTAAAATCACCGAACGCGCGATCGCGACACGCTGCTGCTCACCTCCGGAGAGCTCCGCCGGCCGATGTCCCAAACGAGGGCTCAGGCCAACGAAATCCAGCAGCTGCTTGGCTTGGGAGCGCACCGTAGCCTCGGGAAGCCCAGCAATGAGTCCCGGCATCATCACATTCTCAAGCGCCGAAAACTCGGGCAGCAGGTAGTGAAACTGGAACACAAAACCCAGAGCGCGGTTCCTAAAGCGCGCCAGCGCCTTTTCGGGAAGCTTGAACAACTCTTCGCGCTTCTCGCCGAAATAGACTTTGCCGGAGGTCGGAGGCTCGAGCGTGCCTAGAATATGGAGCAGCGTGCTCTTTCCCGCGCCCGAAGAGCCGATGATTCCCACCATCTCGCCCTTGAGAATCGAGAAGTCTACGCCGCGAAGCACAGGCACCTTGGCCTTAGACTTCACGAATGATTTGTGAATACCGGTGGCTTCCAAAAGAAGCTCGCCTCGCTCAGTCATAGCGCAACCCTTCGAGCGGGGACTTTCTCATGACTTGGAGCGCTGGGTAAAGGGTCGAAGCAAACGACAAGAACCCCGCGACAAACAGGATCCAAAAAATCTCGCTCCACCGCTCCGCAACGGGCAGGAAGCTGATGTAGTAAATGTCAGCCGGAAGCTGCAGCCAGCGCGAGCGCTCCACGATGCGATTCATACCTAAGCCACCTACAAGACCCAGCACCATGCCCACGATACCGATGCCCGTGCCGATGAACGAAAAAAGCGCAAAGCTATGCGAGGGCCTAAAGCCCATGGCTTTGAGAATCGCGATCTCTTTGGTCTTGTCATGAATCACCATCATCAGCGTACTCACGACATTGAACGCAGCAACTAGGATGATGGCTGTTAGGATCACTGCGATAACGGCCTTTTCGAGCTGAATAGCTGCAAAGAGGTTCTTATTGATCTGAGTCCATGGCTTGACCCGAAACGGGTAGACAAACCCTTCGAGCAGACGCTCCCCTGCGGCGCGCGCATCCATCGTCGGCGGAAGCATGATCTTAAACGTAGAAACTTTTCCTGGCCGTCCTAAGAACTGCTGCGCAAAGGGCAGAGTCGTTAACAAGTACTTCGAATCGAAGTCGTGCATTCCCATCGAAAAAGCGCCGACCACGGTCACCTCGGTAAAGCGCGGCTCGCCACTCTCTCCCGCAAAAGGAACCGTCAGACGAACCTTGCTTCCTTCGACCGCACCGATCTTCTCGGCAAGCGAAGACCCCAGGGTCACCTCACCCGGAGCGTCCGGAAACTTCCCCCACCTCAAGCTTTGGCGCAGGCGCTGCTCGTCCTGAAAACGCGCCACCTCGCTGCCTTCTAAAATTCCACCGGCAGCAGCGCCTCTCGGGCCACTCACCATGAGATCCGTCACCAGTGCTTGCATCACTCCGCGGGTCTCGGGCACGAGGCTCTTGATCCGCGCGATGATCTTGGCGGGATCTCCCACAGGTGCCTCGACGCTGTAGAGCAAAACGTCGCCGTGCATCCGAGTCACAGCCCGCACAATCTCGCCTTCAAAACCATTGATCACGCTCGTAACCACAATGAGTGCGGTGACACCCAACGCGACACCAATCATCGATACCCAGGAAATGAGCGAGAGAAACCCATCCGCGTGCCTTGAGAGGATGAACCGCCGAGCCAGACGGATCAAAAGCCGCGCTGCGGTCTTCATGTAGGAGCGGTGGGCCTCATGAGCGGAAACAAGATGACGTCGCGAATGCTCGGCGAATCAGTGAAGAGCATGACCATGCGGTCGATGCCGATGCCTTGGCCCGCAGTCGGCGGCA
>JBGAWT010000256.1:0-3862 GCA_044227445.1 Bdellovibrionia bacterium
GCTGCACTTTGACGTCGGGCGGAAAAAACGCAGCTAAGCCACCTGGACCGAGGGTAAACGAGGCCTCGATCAAGCGAGCAAAAAGCGCCGGCGGCATGCGCTCGGTTTTTCGCATCCAATGGTGACCAAAGGCGGTCGAATCAAAGAGTTCTTTATAAAGATTGATAGGCTGGTCGGCCAAGACCATCACGCGAGGCAAAGTCAGAAGCGAGGCCATGAGCTTTCCGTACGGAGGCGCCCACTGCGTCTGGTCGCAATCCCATACGACGCAAACCGAAGGATTGGTCAAATACTCTCGCCAAGCCCATGAGGAGTCTGTTGTCGGCTCCAGAGTCACGCTGCGGCCGGGTTCAGAGGACATTGCCTTGAGCGCCTCTGCGACCTTGCCCAAAAAATCGAGGTCCCCTGTGCGTTCAGTCAAGGCGATGATCCTTCGGGTCTGGGTTGCGGCTGGGCTCATGAGTGCTCCATTAGAGGCTGGCTCCGATTTTCATTCCCACCGTGTAGCTTCCGGCGGTGCTGTAAGCCATTTCGGGAACCAACATGATGTGAACCCCCGGGATGACCATTTTAAGTCCGATGTAAGCGATACCTGCATAGGATAACGAACCTAAGGTCCAAGTGGAAGCAGTCTGCGTTTGGGAAGTCGTCGTTTCCGTAATAACCTGACTCGTTCCGTATCCTCCAAACGTCAATTGAAACGCAGCGCCGATGTAAGGGTCGGCAAAACTGAGTTTCTTGGAGATGAGCACGTGTGGCGTGAAACTCTGTGGAATGACGAAGGCGCTGATATTGTAATTAAAAACCAAGGGCGCGCTCGAGGTGTCGGTACCTGACATCGTCAAATAGAGCATGCTCCACGTGTAGCAAAACCGAAGGGCGATCGTCGGCCCCTCTTCTTGTGACCAAACGACGATCTTGAGCTCCCCTCCGACCGAGGTCAGGCCGATCGGAATTCCTAAGGACGCCAGAGCCGGAAACCAAAGAGTCGAAACACCGAGGTCGACCCTCTTGCCCAGGCCAATATGAAATTGCAGTTTTAAGTCAGGCGAGATCGGTCCAGGAAAAATGAGGGGAATCGAAATTCCCGAGCCCAAGAGGCTAGAGAGCCCCGTGGGCATCCTCATCATCGTCGTCTCGAGGCCAAAGTCGATTCCCAGAGACTCGCCGTCGGCTCTCAAAGCGGTCGCAGGCTCATAAGGATGGTGATCCCAAAGGGTGGCAAGCCCAGACACGAGTGCGGAGCTTCCGAACGAAGGCATGGATTGCGCGTAAGCTGCGCGTGGCAGCGCAAACAATGCGCAAAACAGCATGAGGTTGAGCCAGGACCCTAGGCGCACACAATCCCCCTCTATTTAGATTAGGGGGCCATGCGCAAACGAGAAATCGGCAATTATTTCCGAGCGGGAGCCGCTGGCGCTGCCTTTTCGGCAGGCGCTGCAGGCTGAGCCGGAGCCACAGGCTGGGTCGCAGCCGGCGGAACCGAAGGCGCCAAGCCTTCCATCACCGAGGTACGGGCCACCGCGTTCATGCGAGTGAGCAGGACCGACGAGACCACGAAGATAAAGGCCAGGCCCGAAGTGAAGCGCGTGAAGAAATTGGCGCCGCCTGCCGTGCCGAACACGGTTTGGCTCGAGCCACCGAAGGAAGCGCTGATCTCAGCGCCCTTGCCGGCTTGAAGCAGAACCACAACGACGAGCAAAAAAGCCGTAACGATGTGAACAACCGTAGTGATCGTCTGCATGGCTTACTTGTTCTCCTTAGCGCGCTTCTCTTGGTACTTCTTGACCATTTCTTCCTGCACGTTGCGAGGAACCGCCGAGTACTTCGCGAATTCCATCGTGAACTCGCCCTTACCCTGAGTCGCGGAACGAAGATCCGTGGAGTAGCCGAACATCTCGTTCAGCGGCACTTCGGCTTCGATCACGGCGTAACCCTCGTTGGTCGAGCTGTTCATGATGACGCCACGGCGTTGGTTGATCTGACCCATTACTCCGCCTTGGAATTCTTCCGGAGCCTGGGTTTCGAGCTTCATGATCGGCTCGAGCACCACTGGGCCCGCTTTTTCGTAAGCTTCGCGGAAGCCCATGAGAGCTGCCGTTTTGAAGGCTTGTTCGGAGGAATCGACGTCATGGCTGTTACCGTCGTTGATGCAAGCACGCACGCCAACGATCGGGAATCCGATCAAGCGACCTTCTTTGATCGCTTCTTGGAAGCCCTTATCGCAAGCCGGGATGAACTCGCGGGGGATGGAACCGCCCGTGATGTCATCGACGAACTCGTAGTTCTGCGCCGCATCCGAAGGCAGCGGCTCGATGAAGCCAACGATCTTAGCGTATTGGCCGGAACCGCCAGTTTGCTTCTTGTGCGTATAGTTGAAGTCGCCCTTGCGGGTGATCGTCTCGCGGAACGCCACTTGAGGCTTACCGACGACCACTTCGCAGTTGTACTCGCGCTTGATGCGCTCGCAGTAGATCTCAAGGTGCAGCTCGCCCATGCCGCTGATGATGGTCTGAGCAGATTCCTCGTCGCGGTGAACACGCAGAGTAGGGTCTTCCTTGGTGAACTTGTTGAGCGCCTTGGAGAAGTTGGCTTGGCCAGCCTTGTCCTTAGGAGCAATCGCAAGCGAGATCACGGCGTTGGGGATGAACATCGAGGTCATCGTGTACTTGACCTTGCCATCGGTGAACGTGTCGCCCGATGCGCAATCCACGCCGAAGAAGGCGACGATGTCGCCGGCTTGGCATTCTTCGATGTCATGCATCTCGTCAGCGTGCATCTGCACGAGACGAGGTACTTTGACCTTCTTGTCGTTGGCGCTGTTGAAGATCACGTCGCCCTTGGCGATCTTGCCTTGGTAGATGCGCATGTACGTGAGCTGACCGTAGCGGCCTTCGTCCAATTTGAACGCGAGGGCTACGAACGGAAGCTTGGGGTCGGCCGAGAGGACGACTTTTTCTTCGTTCTTGTTTTGGTCAAGCGCGATGTTTTCCTTTTCCGGAGGCGAAGGCAGGTAATAGGTCACCGCATCGAGCAAGAGCTGAACGCCTTTGTTCTTGTAAGCGGAGCCGACCATCACAGGCGTGAAGTTCAGCGTCAGCGTAGCTTTACGGATACCAGCGCGCAGCTCCTCGACAGAGACAGGTTGCTCTTCGAGGTACTTGTTCATGATGGCGTCATCGAACTCGCCGATGGCGGCAATGAGCTCTTCGCGATGCTTCTTGCACTCGTCCATGATGTCCGCCGGGATGTCTTCCTCGCGGATCTTCTCGCCGTTATCGCCGTCAAAGTAGAACGCGCGCATCTGCACGAGATCCACGATGCCTTTGAATTGGTCTTCGGCGCCGATCGGATAGGTGATCAAGTGAGCGTTGTGCGAAAGCTTTTCACGCAGCATCTTCACGCCGCGGAAAGGGTTCGCGCCTGCACGGTCCATTTTGTTGATGAAGCAGATGCGCGGCACCTTATAGCGCTTCATCTGGCGGTCAACGGTGATGGATTGCGATTGCACGCCTGCGACCGAGCACAGCACGAGGACCGCGCCGTCCAGAACGCGCAGCGAGCGCTCCACTTCGATCGTGAAATCGACGTGTCCAGGCGTATCGATCAAGTTGACGTTGTAGCCTTTCCATTCGCAGTACGTGGCTGCCGATTGGATGGTGATGCCCTTTTCGCGCTCCAGATCCATGAAGTCCATGGTGGCGCCGACTTGGTCCTTGCCCTTCACTTCGTGAATGGCGTGAATCTTCTTGGTGTAAAACAGGACGCGCTCAGAGAGGGTCGTCTTTCCAGAGTCGATGTGGGCTGAAATGCCGATGTTGCGGATCTTATCCATCGTAACGCGTGCCATAGTACAAACCTT
>JBGAWT010000257.1:0-3850 GCA_044227445.1 Bdellovibrionia bacterium
AAAGAAGTTCCCGCTCGCACCTTAGGCGAGATGGTGATGGCCGAGCTGCATCGATTGGATAAGGTCGCTTACGTCCGCTTTGCCAGCGTGTACCGAGAATTTCGCGACGTGCAGGAATTTGTTGCCGAGCTGCAGTTGCCCCCGCAGGGCGCTGAGACCGAGGCAGCCGAAGGCGCGCTTCCCTTGCCGTTTTCGGAGGATGCGCCCCTATGAGCACGCAGCGGCACCGCGCCCGAGAGTTCGCGCTTCAGATTCTTTACCGCTACGAAGTTCAAGATGCGCAGGCTACTGACGCTGCCACGCTCTCGCGCGAGCTCATCTCGCATTTCGATCATTTTAAGATCCCCGACGAACTCCGCGAATTCACAGGACACTTGGTCGCTGGGGTGATTTTGAATCGCGCGGAGCTGGACCCATTGATCGAAGCGCACACTCCGGGGTGGCGCGTCGCACGCATGCCGCTTGTGGATCGTTCGCTCCTGCGGATCGCCGTTTACGAACTGAAGCATCCTTCTGACGCATCACACAATACCGTGATCGACGAGGCTGTAGAGCTGGCTAAGACCTTTGGCTCGCAGGAGACGCCTGCTTTCGTAAACGCAGTGCTCGATGCCATTCGCGCGCAGCTTGCAAGCCCCTCCCCAAACCCCGTAAACTAGTAGGCGATGAGCCCGGCGGAAGCGCTGCTCCAATCAGACGAACTGTCCCTCGATGATCTTCTTTTTCAGGAAGAGCAGGAGGTGTTTGCCGTTACGGCCTACGCCAACGAACGCCCTCCCGGCGGAATGGCAGGTAGGCTCGATTGGCGATTCCAAGGCGTGCTCTCGGCAGCGATGCGCAACGGCGCGATCACCGGAAAAGAAGGCGAGATCACCTACCTCCCCTGCTACCGGGCTGCGCAGAAAAAGACGTTTCACCTTTTTGTCATCGGGCAAGGGGCCAGCGATAGCTTTGGGCTGCGCAAACCGGTGAGCGCCGAAGCGTTAGCCAAACTTCAAAAAAATCTCATCTCGCTCAAGATCCCGCGCTTGGGACTGTCGCGCTCGGATTGGGCGCTCTCATCTGACGAAGGCCTCGCTCGCCAGCTCAAAGGAGTCCCACTGTGGATCATTCCCTAAAGCGCGCAGCCCTAATGCTCACCCTAGGCTCGTCGTCTTTTGACGCCAAAAGCGATCCTTCGCGCCACGAGCTGTGGAATGAATGCGTTCGAGCCTTCGAGCAGCTCGAGATCCCGATTCGCGAATCCATTCAACGAGCGGCAACTCCGCTGCGAAAAACCCAAAGCACGACGGCGCAGCATATTATTCAACCGCGCGTTTCGGCTCGAGTCGCGACTCCGCCCGCTCCGACCCATGCGAACTACGGATCCGAGCAATCTCAGTATCAACCGGCTCTCAAAGATGACGACGTCATCTCAGCGCTGCTCCAGCTTCATGACCAAAGCCAAGAAGCTAAGAACCTGGCACGTCAATCGGTGGCAGCCTTAGGCCGACACATGGAACAGCAAGCCATTCCGCGCGTACAAACCGAAGCCGGAGGCGGAGAGACCACCATTCGCTATTCGCGCGAAAAGCAGCCGCTCGGAAGCAGTTACAGTCCTATCCTCAAGCCGGTCCGAAGGAGCTAGCCCATCATGAGCTCCTCCGTTGCCGCCATGCAAACCTTCAAGTCTCTGGTTGCACCCTTTGAAGAGAAGTGGGCCCAGTGCGAATCCCTTCCCGAAGAAAGCCTCCTGCGCTTGTGTCTGCTTCGCGAGATCACGCGCCAACTTCACACCGCCAAAAGCCAGCTCATCGGCACGGGCAAAAAAGAATCCGCCGATCAGATCCGGGCGCTCGAGCAACGCATCCACAAGCTACGCGAAGCCGCCCGGCTCGCCGGACCTTTAGCTGGACTGTTGGATCAAACCGAGCATCCGCCGGGTAAGCGCCCCAAGCTCCTACCCACGGCGCTTTTGAACCATATTCCGCGCGATCGGTTCGAGCGCTACGATCGGCAGTGGGAGATGTTGATCGCGGCCGAAGCCGTGCACCTTGGCTGGAGCTTCTGGGCGCTGTCGGCAGCAGTTGAGATCGAGCACCTTGAGGCTTTTGATGGCGGCTTACGCGAACGCATGTGGCCTAACGGATTGGTGCTTTTTTCGGAGACGGACGCGGCCGAGAGCCCGCCTGCAAGCGGGGGCATACAAGGCACGCGATGGTCAGGTCGCTGGATCATCTTGCTTCATCCTCGCATCCGCAATTCGGCTGATTTGCGAATTGAATGGAGTACCCTTCCAGGCATAGAAGAATCTAAGATGAAATGGCGTCTGCTTTTCTCGAGCAAAGGAAAATGAAAACCACAACAGCCCCCCTTCGCATCGTCGACCTGCTCACCGCTTTGCTGACGGCACACGCCGAAACCTTAGTGAGGCTCTCAGCACTCCTGGGCGAAGAAGAGTTACTGGGATTGCTCGATGAGTTCGAAGACCCAGTTCCTGAGGACGGCTTAAAAGTCTCTCTCGAATGGAATGAGGGTAGCGTCGAGGTTCTGCCACGGGGCGAGACACTGCCCCATTCGCCTTACGCGCTTTTAGAGGGCACAGTGCGCGAGCTAGGTTTGCCCGCGTTCTTGGAGTTTTACCTCTGGGCGTTTCCGCCGTATCGATTTTTTGTCGAAGGCTCGACGCCTTTAGATGCACGATTCACCGAAGCAGGAGCAGCTAGCCTAGACCGCCTCACGCGCGCTCTGATGGAAGACGGGCTTCAATGGGTGCGCAACCTTCGCGTGCCCTCGAGCGTCTCGCGCGAGCTGGAGCAAAGTCAGAAGTCGCCTTGGCTTAAATTTCGTTCCAGTGTGATGGACCGAGCCGGAGCGCGCAGGCTTAAGGCGCTGTAGGGCTCGAAGCCTTTTTCTTACAAACGGACCGGCTGAGCTGGGTGCTTCCATAGCCTTCGCCCAGCATATAATGAACAACCTTCATCCTCTCGCCTCTTACGTAGAACTCCTGTCGAGACAGCACAGGATTAGAACCGACGACGACACCTTTTAACTTGGTCTTTGCCTGAGAAAGCGCGATCAGCTTGAGCGCTCCCTCTTGATCGCAATACGCCACGAGGCCTTTGGAGGCGTCTTGATCCGGAGTCAGCCCGAACTCTTGGACCTTGGCCGTGTAGGAGCGTTGAAACTCGCCCACACCAAAAACATAAGTCACGGATTGATCCGTTCTGTCCTTCTCGGAGATGACCCAACCCTGGGTGGTATAGGCCTTGGCACCCTCAGAGCCTGGCTCCGCAGGCCAGGACAGATCGCGCTTCCACCTGAGGTCTTTGACAAAATCGACGGTACATTCCCAATCCCCCGTGAGATTGGGGCACTGAGCTTCTTCTTCAGCTCGCACCTGAGAAACCCCGGCTGCGAGACTCAAAGCAATAGCAGCGAACGAAAAAGCACCCTTCATAACGGTCCCCTAAATCTTCTCTAATTGATCCTGATAACACTTCGAACGAGCGGAGCTATCCGTCGCGTTGTAGGGGCAGCGCAAAAGCACTCCCGTAATGGACGGGTCCGCTGAGACCGAAATCACGCGGTCAAAACAACCCTCGCGCTCCTTCCAATCCGTGTAGCTCGTGCAAATCTTGACGGCCAATCCCGCGCGATACTTCGAAAAGTCCGCCAGGTTCTGAGGGAGCGCATACTGGTCTAGGTACTCGAGGCTCACCTTGTAACAACCCGTCAGCCGAATCGGAGAGAAGGTATTCCACTCCATCATCGTGGAGCCACTGCAACCCAAGCTGATCATGGTTCCAAATGAGGTTTCAAATTCCTTGAGTACTCCGTGGACGCAATTGCCTTCGCCCCTTCGGACGGT
>JBGAWT010000005.1:0-1823 GCA_044227445.1 Bdellovibrionia bacterium
CTAATGTCCCCACGCTCGTCTAAGACGATATCGAGCACTGTGATGTACTGATCCTGGCCGGGCTTGAAGGTGCCTTCGAGCGCGCGGATTCGGCCATACCAATGAGGCGCGATCGCATCGTAAGCGCGCGAGTAAAAGGAGTAGTGCTTGTTTTCGACTGTATTCAAAATGGTCTCAGCGCTGGGTGAGAGCGTGGGGTCGTCCATGGTCGGGGAGTCGCCCGCTTGATTGTGTTGTCTGCGCGAGTCGGATTCGCCTTGAGTTTGGGTGGGCAGAGACTTCAAAGGCCTGGGAAGTGACCAGCCATAGGGCCGAATGCCCGTGGAGCGTGCTTGGGAGGCAGCACCGCCAACGATTGGGGTGCGCGCTCGAGAGCGAGTTTCCTTGGGGGCGGATCGATTTCGATCCGAATCAAATCGGGCGTTTTGCGGAGGGGCTTGGACCTCTTGAGCTTTGCTTTCGCGAGCAAACGCTCGGCGCTTGATTTGGTCGAGTTGTGCGCTGCTGAGCGTCGAGACTTCGATTCGCTTGGATGCGGCCGATCCCCAATCCGGCATGGGAATGTTGAGGGCCAGCACGTGAAGCAGAATCGCTAGAAAGAGAAATAACGCATAGCGACGATACGGAAAATCGCTGCTGATTGCGCTTTCTTGTTCCAAAGTTTTCCCCTGATCCGAGTATGGGCCTGTCTCGAGAGAGCGTCAAATGACGCGTCGCACGGCAATCCCACCTAAAACTGCCCAGACCCTACCAAAAATCCCTGAAATTTCCGATCAGTCGATGGAAGGAGGCGTGTCTTGCCCGAACCTTATAGGCAGGGCGCCGTACCCGTGTTGTTCGTTCAGCCTTTTGGACCGAGCTTCGCGGAGGTGTCCCAAAAACTAAAGAGCGAAACCACCGTTCAAGTGTACGAGTGTAAGAACTCGATGGAAGTGGTGACGACGCTCGCCGAACTTCCATGCGCGGTTGTGATTCTTCATACCAAAGCGGTGGATGACTTCGTCAAGCACACGCAGATGCTTAAGCTCATTCAGCCTCAAGTCAAAAAGAAGCGCGTGAGGCTTGTCTTCAATTCCAATATCACGCAAGTCAAAGTGACTTCGCTCATGAGCTATTACGGATCGTCTGAGACGATTCCTGATCCGATCAACCCGCGGGCGATGATTTTTAAATTGCAGCGCCACATTCGTGCGATTGCTTCGGACAATGCCGCCGCGCTTGCCGGCCAGCCAAAGGTAGATTCCAAAGCCACTAAGACGGGAACAGGCCCTACCAATACGCTTAAATCCGACGGCCGCGCGCTTAAAGTGCGCTACATCGATTCGGTAAAGCTACAAAGCGATTGCTGGATGAACTCGCGCGCCCAGGTCAAGCAGATCGGGCGTCGGTGGGTGATTCGAATCACAGGCCCAGGTCCTAGCGCCGGCTCGTGGACTAAGGTCAAGGCGGCTCAGGGCGATAGCAACGCGGAGCTCGTTTGGCAGTGGAAGCCACACGTTCCGTCAGGACCTCGGGGCAAGGATCCGTTCATCAAAGAAGATGGAACGTGGATCTTTCGCGGTCAGCGGCCTGATTTTCAGGATGATCTGTGGTGGTTCATCTCAAATACCCCAGAGCTTTCGTTTTATAGGGAGTCCGAGAAGCTCGGGACCAAGATCGGATTTGAGACCGAAACAGGTACGCTGCTTTTGGCGAAGGACTCTGTCAATTCGGCCAAGCTTCTGCCTGCGATCCGAAAGTCGATTCAGCAAAGCGGTCGCTCACTCGAGTCTGCGAACAGAGGAAACGAAGCGGGAGGCCGCCAAGTCGGGCGCGATCGTCAG
>JBGAWT010000005.1:1853-33445 GCA_044227445.1 Bdellovibrionia bacterium
TCGTCAGGTCGATTGGGTCGATCCGCTGAATCTCGCCAGCGATTGCTGGCTCTTTGAACAAGCCCAGCCCCGAAAGATCAATCGTCGTTGGGTTGTGCACTTGCTGGGTCCTGGTCCGAGCGCAGGCCGCTGGATGGAAGTGAAGCGAAAGAAGGAAGCCGAAAACGCGAAGGCTACCGAAGAAGCCCAATCCGCTGAGCGCGAGTCCAGCTGGCAGTGGGTGCCTGTAGCGGGCTCCGGAGATGCGTTCATCAAGGACCCGGGCTCCTGGGTGTTTCATGGCAGGCAACCCCGCTTTGAGGGCGAGCATTGGCTTTTCGTCGCGGATCGCCCCGTGCTCTCATTCGTGAATGAAGGTCAGGAAGTCGCTGAGCGATTCGGGATTCTTCCCGATGGCGCGCTCCGAGCGGCAAAAGACTCCAAGCTTGCTCAAGGGTTGCTGCCCGCGATTCGTCAATCCATCGCCATGGTCGGAAAGGTGGCCCTCGCGGAAGATGAGGACGGCGATCCAGCCTACCACCTCAAGAATGGCGAGGGTTACTCCTCGGAGTATGGGCGCGGCAGCGGCGCGCGAGGCCAGAAGGAAGATCATGAGATTCGAATGGATCGTGGCGCTTTCGGCGATCCTGAGGGCATTTGGGAAAAATGCAATGCGGGTCAAAAGGGCCACGTATGGGCTGTGTTCGTGCCGTCGGCTTGGATGAACGCCAAGGTGACCAAGGAGATCATCGAGTCGCACGAGCCCTTTTGGGTCTACAAGGGAAAGAAGATGCCCTATCTCGACGAACCCAAGATCGAGATCGAAGGTCGTGACGGGGAGTGGGTTTTCTTTGGCAAAGAACCCAAGACTTACGCCCACTATCAAGCTCTGCCCGGTATTGTTCAACAGTTCTTAGCTTCGCTCGTGAACGACGGCGAGCGGCCGGAGCTGAATCTCGAAGGCCGCGACCTGGACTTCGATGAGCCCGAAGAAGAGATCACTCTGAGCATCAAGCCCAAGGTCAAAGTCGGAGTCGAGGTGGGTGGTGATTCCGATACCGAGCGCCCAGCGGTGGATGCCGCGTCTGGCAAAACAGAAGAGGGAAGCGATGCGGGGGGTTCGGCACCGACACTGGAGGCAGGAGTCGCGGCTCCCAAAGCTCCTCCCAAGCCGGTATCTCGCATCGGCCTGTTCTACGTCGCCTCTGAGCTCAACGCGCGCGTCGGGCTTGGAGTAGATGCCGCGGCTCAGCGCATGGTGACCTACCTGGCGGATTTCTGCGAAGGTTCGCACGCGGAGCTTTGGAAGAAATCCAACACGGGCGATTGGACACTAGTCGTGTCCTCCAAGCCTGGATCATCGCAAGAATCCGCGATTCAATCCCAGCTAAAGAAAATGGGAACCGGGGCTACTCGCTCTGACCAAGGCCTGTGGCTCATTCCTATGGGCAAGGGTGCGCTTGTTGTGCAGGAGAAATCCAAGGGGGGGGCCGGAACCCTCTCGCCTGAGCTTGCGCCCGTGATCGCCGATGCGCTGTCGGGATTGGTCCGAGCTATTGCGGCGTAAATACCAGTTTCAGTTTGCGTCTGCAGTTTCAGTACAGTTTCAGTCCCAGTCAGTTGCGGAGTCAGTTTAGATCTCACCGAGACTGAAACTGACTGCATCTGAAACTGTACTGACACTCAAACTGGTTTTCAGGCAACCTTACCCTGGATCGAAGTTTCGCTTTGATCGCGAACAATCTTCATCGCTTGATCGGCGATCGCTTTGGCCTCTTTGGTCTGCGCCCAGCGAATGACTTTTCCGAAGATCTCTGGATTGAAGTATTCGGGGAACGTGCGAGATTTCTCGATCTGCTCGAGCTCCACGAGCACTTGCTTGTAGCTTCGGCGCACTCCATCCCATTGGCCGCTGGCCATCGTGTCGAGCATCTCAGCGATTGCCACAATCTGGCCGATCGCATCGAGCTTAAATCCCTCGAGCTTGTGTGGATAGCCTTGGCCGTTAAACTTCTCGTGATGCTGCGTGATCATCGTGGCGACGCGATCGGTGAGCTTGCTTTCGTGGGCGCGGCTGATCTCGATGCCTGCTTCGACGTGTCCTTCGTAGGCTTTGTGATCCTCCGAGGACCTGGTGGAGACGGGCTTTTGCGCCACGAGAGGCGAGATGCGGCTCACTCCAGTATCGTGCAGGATTCCGGCAAGCGCGATTTCCGAAAGCACGCCCTTTTCGATCTTCCCGAACGCCAGCGCCATCATCACGCCGTAAGTGGCGACGTTCACTCCATGGGTGAGATCGGCGTCCGCCTCGGCAAGTGACCATACTTCCGAAATGAGGGCGCGAGACTCGGATTGAATCTCGTCCAAAATATCTTTTGCGATCTTGCGTGCTTCTGCGTTGAGCGAGTCTTGTTTTTTGACCTCTTCGTTTACGAGGGCTTCGTTGAGCGCCTTGCGCGCTTCGATCGCCACGAGTGCGGCTTTCTTCGTTGGATTGGGTTCGGCCGATTGCATCTGCGCGATGATCTTTTGCGCCGATTCTGACTTCGGGGCCAGAACCGGGGTAGGAGTGTTGACTGCTGCCCCGGGGGCTGCGAATTCGGCATCAGGCGTTCCCGGGCCCGCTCCACCCTGGCCCGACACGCCCACGTCCTGAGCGCCGCCTTCAACGAGGTCCGCTGCCATCGCCAGCTCGATAGCCTCGACCTTTTGAGGCGTCGAGGGCGCTGGCGCTGCCTGCTGTGGAGCTGGTGCTAAGGTTTGAACATCGCGCTTGTAGATCTCAAACGCTTCTTTGTCGTCGCTATGAATCCAAATCGCGCGAACGCCACGGCCTTTGTATTTGTCGATGATCGCTTGAGACGGAGCGTCTTTGTTCGCAAACCACATCAGGATGTGGTTGTTGCGCTTGAAGTACAAAAGCACGTCGAACGTCAAAGGTTTACCTGGGATCAGGTCATCCAGTTGAGCCAAGAAGTAATGCGCGACGTCCTTGGAGCGAATCATTTTGCCTTCGCGCTCCTGACTCGCCCAAGCGTGTCTGAGAGCGTGGTGAGCCACTCGCGCTCTTGCTCTTGCAGGGTTTGAAGCTTGCGTTTTACAGGCTCAAGCTGGGCCGGAGCTGCCTGGCCGCTCTCAAGTTGGTGGACTTGTGCCTCGAGCTTTCGGATCGAGAGATTCATCTCGAAGTAGCGTTGCTGGAATGCGAGCAGCAGCCCTTGTGCGTCCGGAGGAGGAAGGGGCTGAGAGGTACCCACGCCGCCAGCGCGCAGCTCTGAAATGAGCTCGTCTTTTTGTTTGAGCTCCCCGCGCATGCGTTGAATGAGCTGCGCGGCTTCTTGCAGCTTGCGATCGCGAGCGGCGTCTCCTCCGCTGGAGACTTCGCGGGGCGCGACCGCGGCGCTGGGCAGGACCCTGAGGCGAGGCTCTTGCGGCGAAGGTGCTTCAAAGGGTGGCTCTTTGAGCAAGGACAGGGGAGTTTGCGCAAGCCATAGGGGCTTGAGCGGCTGTTGGGTGATGACTTCCTGAGAGGGTGGCGTCCAGCGAAGCGCCACGGTGAGCTCCACCGAAGGGTTTTCCTTGAAGAAGTGCGCGCGCAAGAAATCCGCGTCGCGGTAGATCCGGTGCACGGGATGCGCTGCTCGGTCCGCTGCGCTCTTGGCGTGCCCCAACGGGTTGAGCTCGCCCAATACTTCGGTCGCATGAGTGGACATGGTTGGAAACTGAAGTCGAAATACCAACAGATCCGCGTGGCCGCTTAACTGAAAGTAAGCCACCGGAGTTCCTTGCTGAGAAGTGATTGCGCGTGCGGCTCCGAATTCGTACACAGCGCTCCAGAGGTCGCACAAGATGCTGCGCACTCGGGGAAGGTGCGGATGCCAGCGAGAGCTGTTCTCTGGCGTGAGCGATTCGATTGCCGATTGTGCCTGATCGAGCCTAAAGCCCATTCCTGCTCCAGGCTGCCAGTTCTCGCAGTAGATGAGCGACTCGGGTTTGACCAGCGGTCTCATGCCTGTGGCCACTCCTGGGTTGAGCCATAGCCCAGTCCAGTGCACGATTTGCGCAATCGAAGTCGCGGCGGCCGTATTCCAATCGAGCAGGATGTGTCGTCCCAAGTGAGCGCCCGATGACTTGGAGATCTCCGGAACGATTTGAGCGAGCGTGATGGCTTCCGAAAAATATCCCGCGATCCTATCGGCGGGTTCCAGGCGCAGCGAGCGCGCGTAGCGGTCCCAAGGCAGCACAAGTCTGAGTTCAGGTTGAGCAGCAAGGCGCTGTTGCAACGTGCTGTCTGGGGTATCGCTCTTCATGAGCTCGACCTTTCCTAGCTGCCTCAGAGCGGAAACGAGTTGGGTCAAAAGCAAAGCGCGCTCGCGCGAAAGACGCTCGTCCATGACGACCGCTAGCGGATTGTTGACCATCTGAGCTGAGGAAGGCATTTTGGGCCGACTCATTCACTTACTGTTCGGAAATCTCAGGAAAAAACTGTCTTTTACCCGCAAATGACGCTCCCCAGCTTTGACGTTTTATGGGGGGCCTGGAAGGGTCTATTTCTGACTATTTTTGTCAAAAATACAGTGAGTTGTTGGGGCTAAATGACACCAGAACACAGATGAGGCAGCTGAGCTGAATTAGTTCGTTGAAATATCAAGTCTTTTTGGACTGAGCGGCCCATGCGGCCTGGCCTGGAACTTGCTCAATGCAGCGCAGCACTGGGAGGTGCGAGCCATGTGGCATCCTGAGGAGTCCTCAAGAGGCAGTTTTTTTCAGACCTTCTTGGGGATTGTTTTGATCTCAGCTCTGCTCTATTTCGCGGGTTGGCGATGGTTGGGCAAGGCTTGGGCGGACCAAGCCCCGGGTGTTGATGGGGCCCGTCTGATGGTACCGGATGCCGATTTGTTCGATCCCCAACACGCCAGTGCGTTGGTCGAAGGGCGGGTTTTCACTCAATCCTGGGAGCTTGAGATCTCTCGCTCCGGGAGCTCGGTCAATATTAAGAACCGCGCATCTTCTCCACGCCGTGGCGTGGGACCAGATGGAATTCGATTTAGCCGCTTAGGCGCTGGGGTTTTGGTTGTTGACCGCGATGAGGGTCGTGGTCGACGGATCGAGGAGTATCGCATCTTGCGATCCACTGCGGATGGCACGCTTGCGATGCGCGAGCTTCCGAAAGAAGTAGTGAAACGCTATGTGTGGATCACCTTGAGTGACCGCATGCCCGTGCCCCAGGCCCAAACCCAGCGATCGCTCGTGTTCCATGAAGTCAGTGTTCACACTCAGGATGGCGAATACGATGTCGCCGATCGCAGGCTGCGAACCGGCCGCCTTGTGAGAGATTTCTTGGAATCCGAAGCAGATCGTCGCGTGCTTTTTTCTGTGGCCCGCTCCAAATAGGGCGTGCTAGCACAGCTTCGTGCGCACCCGTAGCTCAGTTGGATAGAGTAGCTGGCTTCGAACCAGTTGGTCGGGAGTTCGAATCTCTCCGGGTGCGCCATCAAAATAAAAAAGCCCGCTAAAAAGCGCGAAGTGAATCTCTCCTTTGAACTAAATAAGTCGAAAAACTTCTCGAATTGGTTTTTAATCAACACAACCGCGCATGAAGGGGGACCATGAAGCGACGAGTCTACGGACCGTTTTTGATAGGGCTAACCGCCCTCAGCTTGACAACATTCACTTCTGATTGCGGACCAGGGCTGCTGTGCACTTACAGCAACACATGGCAGGTTGTAGATGACTATGTTCTGACCTCCCCGTCCTCTTCGGCTATTGGAGCCAGCTTTGCCACGGATCCGCAGGGCGCGATTTACGTAGCGGGTTATGCCAAGGACGCTTCCGGAAAGAAGCACGGAATCATTCGCAAGAGCAGTACGGGTCTATCGGGATCCTGGACAACCCTCACGGATTACCAGCCCATCGCGGCGACGAACTATACCCAAAACGCGCTTTGGCTAGTCGGCGATACGCTTTTTACTTCCGGTAGCTCTCAGCAAGGCCCTAACCATTTGCTGACGCGTTCCTGGACGTACACCTCCACCGACACGAGCACCGTGGTGAGCGATGTGACTCCCATTTTTGTCGACAACGGGGTTTTAGGCATTACGGCTGCTGGCACATTCTATGAAGCCTGGGTAGCGGCGGCGTTTTCTCCCATCTCCTACCACTCAAGCAGCACAGGTGCCTCGGGGTCATGGGGAAGTACGCAAACCACTCCAGTCGGGTCATTTACCGGCGGACAGAACATCAATGGAGTGTTTGGGGATGCGTCCGGAAATGCATTCTTGCTTGGGATGGGAACCGACGGGTCAGCAGTTGCGCATTTTGTGACCTTCAAGGTCTCCGGTGGGAGTGCGACGCTCGTCGATGATCCTTCGGGAGCAAACGGCGGTATCGCGGTTGGAGGTTGGTACGACTCGCGCTCCGGAGCTGTCTACACAAGTGGAAACACTTGCTCGACAAGTACTACCAACTGCAACTGGATTATTCGCAAGAGCACGAGCGCAGGCGCCAGTGGAACCTGGACCACTGTCGATGATTTTCAATATGCAAGCGGTCAGTCGTCCTCGGCCCATAACTTCTCTTCGACTAATTGGAGCGATATCGCGGGAGGAATCTGGGTCGCCGGGTACGGGAATGACTCCTCCGGAAACTCCCATTGGATTGTTCGCTACTCTGCAAATGGATCGAGCTGGTCCACTCACTTGGACTATCAGCTTGCTTCGGGGTCAAGCTCCGTTGCTTACGGCATCGGGCGCGATCGTAGCGGAAATCTTTTTAGCTACGGAACCGGGGCTGATGCCTCAGGGTCCTTGCACTGGATCGTTCAGAGGTTAGCGTGTCGTTGAAATCCGTGCTGCCCGCACTCGGGCTTGGAATCGCTGGATTGTTGTTCCCTTGTTATTTGCACGCAGGCGAATGCGCCTATGTTCAATATGTAACAGGGAGCGTCGAGAAGCCGCCCGTAGCTGGCCTGGATATTCAGATCGGCTGCTCGGATCTAAACGAAGTTCCGGAGAATTCGACCGAACCAGCGCTTGTGGTGCATGTCCGAGGCAAGTTCACGCCAGGCGACCGCTCGCTCATAGTAAATAACGAGATGGTTCCGTTGGACCTAAAACAAAAGCCGCCCCTCGTGTTCGACCTGCCGATTAAACTCCCTCAGGGGGTTTTGAGCAAAGTGGTTCAGATCGTGGCGGTAAGCGTCGATGGAAAGGTCGCGCGCTCTGATGTTCGTGTCGCGGTCCCTGAGCCGTATGTTCCGAGGGTCAAACGGTCGAAATATTTCCTACCGGCGAGAGTTCAGCTCTCCGGAAATTTTCTTTTTCAAACGACGAGCTTATTTTCTGTTTCAGGTGGGATTTTTTATGCCCCACTGATCCGTAAGCTGGTTCCACGCACCGAATTTGAACCCAGACTCGGTTTGCAGTTCGTCAAGAAGTACAGCGGTCTGAGCATGCCGCCTTTTCACGTTCAGGGCGGGCTGGACGTGACGTTCGTGACCTGGCAAGGCCTCAAGGTTGGCCCCTCTATTTTGTGTGATCTGGCACTCGAGACTATTCCTGTGAGCGCTGCTTTGGGACTGGGAGGAACGATTCGATACACTCCAGTTCCAAGGGAGACGGGGATCCTCAAGTTCTTTGACTCTTTTCAGCTGAGGTACATGGCTCTTTTTACGGCGACTTACATCACTCACCAGTTTGATCTTGGAATCACGCTGGATTTTCTGCCCTCGTGGCGCGCGAGACTTTAGACGTCGAGTTACTTCCCATTTTTTAGCGAAGTTTTTCCAATGCGCGCCATTCAAACATCCCCAGCGAATTCGCGCCCAGTATTTAATTGTAAAATCCGCGCCTTCTGCAAAAATAGGAGCGTGTTCAGTATGGCCACAATGCTTCAAATAGTTGAAAGGACGTTTTCATGAGTTCACAGGCAAGAATCGTTTTGCGTGCTTTATCAGTAGCGGCTGGCGTTGTTTGCTCCATGGCGTTCGTGGGGTGTGGGTCATCTGCCGGGAGCTGCAATTTTTCATCTGCTAGTATTTGCATCGATTACACCGGTTCCAGCTATACTTCCTCAGCTGTTCAAACCAGCTGCGGTGGCTCCTCGGGTACATATTCGAGCAGCGCCTGCACCTCCACGAGCCGCGTAGGAAGCTGCAAGATAGGAACCTCTGCAACCGAATATACGAATCGGTACTATTCCCCGACGTTCTCGGCAAGCTCGGCCGGGACAGCTTGCACGTCATCTTCTGGCACTTTCACTTCCGGCTAAACATCGCATTTTAAAAAATTAAAAAGGGGCCTTCGGCCCCTTTTTAATTTGATATTTTTTCTAGGGAACGGATTCAAGTCGGAGAAGGCTCGCAAGCCCTTGCTTACGGCAATGTCTTTCCGCGAAACACTTGGTTTCGAGCTCCTCCCTTGAGTCTTACTCAACGCAGTTTCTCGAAACCAAGGTCCCGCTTTCTTGCCTTTGTGATGGCTCAGCGGGTCAATGCTGCGGTTTTACGCAAACTTTCCCTTTTGGATTCCGATAAGTAGACGTGAAGTTCTGCGTCGGCTTTCGAACGATTGGGTTTCTTTTGGTGCTAATGGCAGGGGCCGTTATCCCGGCTTATACGCATGCCGCACCCTTGAAGACGGAGCCCTACTCGGTTGCCTTAGAGTTGCGCGGAGCGAAGAGCCTATCTGAGTACTTCGACATTCTGAACAAGTACAAATACGAGGAGTCAGTTGAAGCACTCGTATTGAATAACTCACGAGGGAAGTTATTTGGCCTGATTCAGACCCCAGAGGACGTCAATACCTGCATCCGTGCTTTGTTCTCCAATCGATCTGCCCGCTTTGCATTAGATTTTGCGGAGCAATTCTCGAAGTCCGAGGCTAGAAAGCGCTGGAAGGCTCCCGGCGAGCTCTTGCTTTACCTTCGAATGTTGTGGGGTGGTTTGAAGGCACACGCGGGCGCCCGCGAAGCGGAGGTTCGAAAACATTTTGATTCTTTCATTAAGAGCCAATTCAAAGAGGAGTTCAACGCCTCGAACTCAAGGCTCGGGCAGCGCTTTGAGTTCGAAACGCTCACGCTCAAGCCTGGAGTCGAATTTAAACAAATCTCCGATCGCTACTTCTACGAATCAAAGTCGCCTGAGGACGTTGTTCAGATCCTTCATGAAATCAACGCAAGAGATCTCATCAAGGGGTGGGAGGCGACTTACTCATTTTCAGAAATAACGGCGAAGCTCGATGGCCGATTCTTCTCCAAGCCTGGAATGAATCAGCAGCTAAGCAACCTGAAGGTAGAGGTTCGCCGTCAGGGCATGTCCCCTGAGAGGGAACGTGAGATCTACAGGTATTTCAATCAGAGACGCCTGGCGCGCAGCACTTTCGAAACGGACTATCCCAAGATTTTGCAGGAGGCCGCGGAGTATTTTAGAGCGCCCTTTCCCGATGACCTCAATGTCGAGAAGAACATGAAGCACTTCATGGCGTGGGAGCTTGTAGAGAACTTTGTCTCGCGAAAGCCTACGCGCGAGCAAATCGGTATTTTCAAGAAAGCGGTTGGTTTGGATGAAGCTAGATACGTTAGGCTTCTCCAGGCCTACCACATCAAGCACTCCAAGATTTCCGCAGAGCTTGAGCTCGAGATTAGAAAAAAGGGCTTAAATGATGTGGATGTCGAACATGAGTTGGCTCTGATCAAGCAGGTGTGCGAGCTCACCGATTCAAGAGAGTCCAGCGACGCGATAGTGCGTCTTCTCTCAAGAAGACTGGTCGCGATCCATCGCGACGCATGGGGTTTTGAAAGTATTATCAAGGGGAAGCCATGGGAAAAGTTCCCGCAGATTGAGCTGTCCGATGCGACTCGCGAATACTTGCTCCTTGAGTGGATCAGCGGAGGAGGTGGAGGAGTCAAAATACCTCAAAAACTCATAACGCCTGCGGTAGTTGATGCCCTCAATGGAAGAAAACGCGCCTGGGGAGTTCAAACTAAGGGGAGCTACATTGAACTTCCTAAGGAAGTATTGCTGAAGTTCGAAGTGGGCGACTATACCGCTCGACCATGGAGCGATGATGTGGGGATTTTCATGGCCGACGATCAACACGGTGTCTGGGATGTTTTTGCTTTCTCAGAGCGCGGGCTCAAAGACCCCGCCATTCAAAAGGAGTTTGCGCTCTTCAAGCTCATGCACGAGCGCGAGATTCCAGGTGCTGATACCGCTGAGTTTGGGTCCAAACAGGACTGGGTCAAGATTCCTCGCCTTGAGAATTATCGAATCGGTGCCGCCCACTCCAACCCTGAGCTCCTGCCCTTTATCCGCATGCTCGCGCAGCGAGGTATTCCGCTGGAACAACTAACGATGCAGAATCTGGAGTGGCGCAACGGAAAATGGCTCGCGGTTCCTGATTGGTTTAAGAACGAAAAAGGCAAAGCCCAGCCCTCTTTGAGTAACCTCTTTGGGATGATCGATCGCTGCTCGATTAAGGTCGTGCTTAAGCGAGAGCTCAAGCTCAAGGCTGAGCAAGAAAAAGCCCAGCTCAGAGCCAATAATCCTCAAAAAGAATAAGGTTATTTCTTCTCTTTATAAGGCGCCGCACCTGCGATTGCAGCGGCGACCGAGACCACGAGTTGAAGGCCCGCGGCTTTGAGCCACAGGGTGCAGGACAATAAACCCAGCGGGACGTACTGAGCGGGGCCTGTAAAACAAAACGCAAACCAGGTGACCAAGCCTGCCCACGCAGCTGTCTTGGCGCTTCCGCCCATGCGGGCGCGCATCATGACGTATAAAAAGAGGGTGACGAAGCCGCGGCCCACTTCAAGTAAACCAAAGTAGCCAAAGGCCATGGGATCATGAGGTAGAGGAGTTGCTTTGAGCGCTGCAAACACCGCTCTCTCCAATCCGGATGGAGGATCATGTTGTGCATCATCCCATCCGTGACGAATGAGATCACCGCTACGATGAATGCGCCTAAGAGCAGCCTTCCCCAATTTACTTTGGCCATGGATCCCCCTCCGTATGGTGAGGGATCCATTGTGGCCTGAAGCTAAAAAACGATCAATGGGCCTTATTGGCAGCCAGCGATGACGACGACGGAGTCAGAGCGATGGCTCTCGACGCTGCCTTCGAGCCAGTCTGCTGGCACGGCTACAATTTCGTATTCGTCGCAGATCGTTTCGCTCGTCACCGTAGTGCCACCGTCGACTTCGTGAGTCGTGTTGGTGTTGGTGTGGGAGCGAATGCACCTGGTGCCTTGAACGCCCTTGCCGCAAACCGACTTGTTGGCGTAATCAGCGCGAAGCTTGTCGATGTTCATTTGGTGTTCGCACTTAGCGATGCCGTATTCTTTGCAGAACAGCGGGCCGTAGCTGGTGTTCTCTGCCGCGCGATCGGAGATTTCTTTATAGAAGTTCATACAAGCTTGGCGGGTATCAACCAAGCAATTGTCCACGACCGTGGAGAGCGAGAAGTCGCCCGTAGGAGCAGCTTGGCCCTTGTAAAGTCGCTTATAGTAGATGACCACGCGGTCCAGATCCGTATTGATCTTGAGGACCATGTCCTGTGCGTAGGCTTGGAACGAAAGATTCGTATTGGCGACGTTCCAGGTTGGGACCTTCAGGGTGGTCGTCATGCCCATAGCGAAAAGCATGTCGAGGTAGCCCTTGAGCTCGATGTTGATCTTGGAATCGTACTGGGTCTTGTTCTTGTCGTCTGCGGCTTCCCAAGCGTCAGCAAGCTCAGAGAGGCTAGCGACAGCAGTAGCGAGCTTCTTTTGCCATGCAGGCAAAAGGGTATCGACGGGACGTTCGCCACGAACGCCGTTTTTTACGGCATCAGCGAAGACTTGGCGGGCATTGTCGGCTTGAACAAACAGCTCGACGCTTTGATTCACACCGTTACCGATGTTGTAGCCGCAACTACCTACGAGGGCGACCGCCAAAAGCCCTGCACTCCACGTCGAAATCCTACCTAAAGTCCTCATGCGATCTCCTTAGAAAGTTAAAATAGTTTCGATCGCTTATGAGACTAGACGCAATGTGTCAACTATTAAGCCTAAGAGAATCGCGTTTTTCCGTCTCTTTGGAGGATAGGTTATTTAGCGGGGCTGAGCGAAATACCGAGGTAAACACCCCCGGAGCCGCCACTGAACTTCAAGATCCGAGCATTGGGCAAGAACTCATGGATGTGCTCCTTGAGCTTCTCGCCGTGCAGGGTCTTGGGCAAGGATCGGTCAAACTGATGCCCGTGATCGGCTTGCCACTTGCCGCGGGCATTGCCCATGGCCATGTTCAGCGCCTCGCGCACGAGGTCTTGGGCTCGCGAAAGATCGCCATCCAAGAGCTGCTTTTGAGTGGCGCTGTGAAAGAACTTCTCAAGTGCTGAGGTCGAAAAATACAGGGCCACTCGGCCCTGGACTCCGGTTCCAAAGAGGTCGATTCCGGCACCCGCATGAATCTCGAGATCCTCGGGATTCTTCATGGTGAACTCCGGAATGGTCGATTCGGATTGAAGCTTGATACCCCCTAGGCTTTCGATGGCCTTAATCAATCCTTCGGCTACCGGGTGAACGAAAGCATCATTGAGCTGCGGTGGGCCGCTGGCTTTCTTTTCTCGGGAGAGGCCGGCATGATGAAGGGCGTCCTTGAGCGTCTGAAAGGGCGCAAACACGGGGTCCATCCCATCGTGGTTGATCTGGTCCTTGAGGCGCTGGGCGAGATGAATCGAGATAACCGTCAGGCCCCGACCCTTGAGCTCTTTATGAAACTGGGCCAAGGGCCGGTAGAACAAGGACGAGATCGATTGGGTGGTCGCAAAATCCATGACCTGGAGGATGACGTCCTCTCTAGCCCAGTCTTTCATGAGGCGCTGAAACTCCTCTGCCGCCTCTTTATCAATATTCTGCGGACATCGAATCAGGCTGACTGATGCGATTTTCTCCTGCGAGAAGCTGCTCATGGAAATCCTTATCTGGTTGTAGCTAGCCGCGTTTCTGTTTCAGTATCGTTCCTTTGCCGACGAGAACCAAAAAGATGCCCATCGCTGCAAAAGCTATCACAGATAGAATATCAGCAGCGGCTCCTGCGGTCCAGGATTCCAAATCCATAAATTTCTTCAGGGGCTCAATCAGCTGGATCCCCACGCAAAGGATCGCAGCAATGGCGCCGCCCGCGATCAAGCCGGAAGAAAGCAATACGCCGGGACTGGAATCCCCTGCGTCTGCGTTCTTAACCTTGCTCTTGCGGTCTACCCACCAACGCAATGCGCCACCGACGAAGATCGGAGAGGAGGTCGAGAAGGGGAGGTAGACGCCCACAGCGAAGGGTAGTGAGGCGATGCCGCACAGCTCAAGCACCAGAGCGATGCAAGCGCCAATGACGACTAAGCCCCATGGTAACTTTTGCGTTAGGATGCCATCGATGATCAGCGACATGAGGCGAGCCTTAGGAGCGTCAAAGCGCATGATCTTTTCGCCGTTGTCACGAGCTTCGAGAGTCCCGTTGATGGCGGGGTCGACGAAGTACTGAATCTTGCCCGCGTCATCGACGAGATATTTGCCGACAGCTAGTTTGGCTAGCGCGCCCGAGCGGTTAGCTTCGGAAACGCGTAGGACTCGATATTCCTTCGTGTCGCTAGAGTATTCGCCGTTAGTCACATGACCGCGATCTACGAGCGAAGCCACGTTAGGAATAGTGATGTCCTGTGGGGCCTTTTTCTTGGAATAGACCGTGTAGGACTCATTGAGCCAAATGAGTGTAAATCCGATGACGAGCGCCGAAGTGAGCGCGCCCACCAACAAGCCCAGCTGTTGGTACCTAGGTGTCGCACCCACGAGGTAACCGGTCTTGAGATCTTGGGACGTCGTGCCTGCGTTCGAAGCAGCGATGCAGACGATGGCCGCGACGCTCAGAGCCGTGACCCGATAGTTCAATGTGGTCCAGCCTAAGCCCAAAAAGATGAGGCTCGTCAGAAGCAGAGTCGCCACGGTGATTCCGGAGATAGGATTGGAAGAAGAACCGATCTCTCCTGTGAGTCGCGAGCTGACGGTCACGAACAAAAATCCGAACAGCACGATGAGCACGGCACCCAGGAGGTTAATGTGAAGATTCGGTGCCAGCCAGATCATGAGGATCAGAGCCATGCTCCCCAAAGTGACGAAGCTCATCGGCAGATCGCGCTCCGTTCGAACGCCGTCTTTGCTCTTCGCCCCGTTCTTGGTGAGGGACTTCAATCCCGCAGCCAGAGAGGAAGCGATGGTCGGCAAGCTCTGAGCCATGCTGATGAGGCCGCCCGTGGCGACCGCACCTGCACCGATGTAAAGGATGTAGGTGTTCCGAATCTCATGGTAGCTCATCTTGGAGATGAGCGTCGTGCCCGGGTAGATGGGCTCTGCGATGGTGGAGCCAAACAGCGTGATCATCGGTGTCAGCACCCAAGCTGCCAGTACCCCGCCTGCCATGATGATCGATGCGGTCTTAGGCCCAATGATATAGCCCACGCCCAAAAGCTCAGGCGTCAGCTCACCCGAAACGGTAGCTCCCTTAAACCAGCTGATTGCCTTCGAAGGCGTGTCGTTCCAAAGCTTGTTGCCTACGTTAAGAACTTTGTGAATCGCGCCAATGAAAAATCCCATGAACACCGTCTTGGCGCTCGTGCCGCCCTTTTCGCCGACGATGAGAACTTCGGCGCAAGCCGTGCCTTCAGGATAGGCGAGTTTGCCGTGTTCCTTGACGATCAGCGCGTGACGCAGCGGGATCATCATGAGCACGCCTAAGAGGCCGCCCAGGATCGCCACGAGCATCGTGCGCGAGAGCTCCATCTCGTAGCCCAGGATCAGCAGCGCAGGCATCGTGATAGCGACGCCGAAGGCGATGGATTCGCCCGCTGAACCCGTGGTCTGAACGATGTTGTTCTCAAGGATGGTTGCGCGCGGCACCCCGAACTTGCTCAGCCATCTAAAGACGGTGATCGAAAGCACCGCTACTGGGATGGACGCACTCACTGTCAGGCCTACTTTTAACGCCAAGTAGAGCGACGAAGCGCCAAACACGATTCCCAGCACCGCCCCCATGAGGACAGGGACCAGTCCAAACTCGCGGACGTTGGCGTTAGCGGCGATAAACGGGCGATGTTCTGACATGCAATCTCCTTAAGAGAGCGTAACTACGTGATTAGACAGGTTTCAGAAAGCATACCTGAGGATAGAAGTCCAAAAAACTGTTTTGAGAGACTTTGATCTTTTTTAGTCCGTTGGCTTCGGCAATTTGAAGCAGCTTTTTTTTGGAGGTACCGGCATGTCCGCAATCGAGCATCGCGTGGCCGCCAGGCTTCAGGACGCGCGTCACTTCTTTGACGAGAATGCTGGTGACCTCAGGTTTGAAGTGCGCGCCGATCGCTCCACAGCAATTGACGAGGTCGACGCTCGCGTCGGCAAATGGCTTTCCGTTTTCGTCACGGAACGTCTCCAGCACGCTTTGGCTACGGAAGGTCGCATGGGCTGCGCTTCCGTCGCGGTTGAGGTATTTTCGGGAGCGCGCAAGTTCCACGAAGTGGGCCGCGTGCTCTAATCCCAAGATCTTGCTCTCGGGGTGCAGGTAGTAGGCCAGCACCTCGGTGGATTGCCCGATGCCGCAGCAGAGGTCCAAGGCCAGAATCGGGGCGTTTGCCACCGTTCCGCTGAGATTGCGGGGGATCGTGCGCCAGTTGGACCAGCGTTGGCGAGCATTGATGCCGTCGAACTCCTCGAGCGTCATCTTTTCGTAGGCTTGAAGGGCTTCGGCGTTTTGGCTTTTCCTGAAGTTGACCTTCTTAAAAAGGCGTACCCGAAGCTCAGCCCATGCCTGACGAGCGAAGATTCGGGGGAGGGGGGCCAGAATATGGCGTGAACGGGTTGCTTCGCGAATTTCGCTTTCGTTGTAGCTTAGAGTCATACCCGTTTGAGATGCTTCCCTTATGGGAGAACCTACCAGGGGTTTTGTCTCAAACCAAGCTCGTGTCATCGCGCTGCTTGCCCTATTGTTCGTCACCAAAAGCGCACGCGCTTTTGAGTTTTCAAAACTCGCCGAAATTCCCCCGTCAGGCAGTTCAAGCTATGTCGAGAATCTGGTCAAGCTCGCAATCGAGCGAAATGGCCTAACCGTCGAAACCGAGCCCGACGGGAAGATCGTCGAGGGCTTTGTCATTCATCCTTATGACGTCATCGTTCCAGAGGATCCATGGCCGATGTTCCCGGCAGCGATCCATATGGTGACTAAACCGTATGTCATTGAGCGCGAGGCGTTGCTTGAGGTGGGCCAGCCTTGGGATCTGCTGCTGGCGCAGGAGACCGAGCGCAACCTTCGGGCCAATCTGTTTTTGAGCATTGCGCGAGTCATTCCGTGCAAGGGAAGCGATCCAGGAAAAGTAGTGGCCCTCATCGTGACCAAAGACATCTGGAGCTTGAGGCCTGGTTTCGATTTCGTGCTCGTCGGATCCCAACTCCAGTATCTGGCGCTGATGTTCTCGGAGCAAAATTTCTTGGGGCGTCGAAAGGTCGTTGGGATTGATTTCGCGCTCGATCTTGCGACCTTTCTTGCAGGACAGCGCTATCGCGATCCAAGGCTCTTTGGTTCGCGACTCTCACTTGCGGAGCGCTTTGACGTCATTTGGAACAAGAACAGCGGGGCGCTTGAGGGCGGAATCGCGCAGGTGAGCTTCGAAAAGCCGATCTACAGCTTGGCGACCCATTGGGGTTGGGGAGTGTACTTTGATTATCAAAAGAATATCTACCGACAGTTCGCGGGTGGAACGATCTTAAGCGTGCCGGCAGTCACCACCGGCGACAGCGTTTTGTATCAATACCGGCAGGAGATCATGGAGGCCAAAGCTGAGCTCACTCATAGCTGGGGTGAGTTGCACAAACTCCAGGTAGGGGGCGGCCCGCGGCTCGACGCACGAAATTTTCAGTTCTATGATTCCACCGGAGCGCTTAACCCCGCTTCGATTGCGGACTTCAACTCAACCTTTTTGCCTCGAGCGGAGAGCATGGGGGTGCTGGCTGCTAGCGCGCGCTTTTTTAGGGCCGAGTTCGTTCAGCTATACGATATCGAGCGATACTCGGTGCCCGAGGATTATCGTCTCGGGCCAGACGTTCGCATCGAGTCGCGAATCGGCACCCCGGCGTTGGGATGGACCCAGTGGTATTGGGAACCCGATTTCAATCTCGAATGGACGCTGCATCCGGGGGATGCGCTTTTGCAGGGCTGGGTTCGCGCGCGCGCGCGCTTTCAGCCGGGGCTCAACCCCTACTCGGATTGGGTCACTCAGATCTACTCAGCTCGCATCAAAGGGATCTCGCCGCGCTTTTGGTTCTTGCGGGTAGCGGGTTCGGCGCGCACGACGCGGCGATATTACGATTTGGATCGATCGGTCGAAACGCTTGGTGGAAACAACGGGATACGCGGATTTCCTTCGGACTTCTTGTTTGGCCAGCAGGTGTGGGGCGCGAATTTGGAGCTGCGCACCATTCCTTTTAGGATCTGGGCTTTCTATGTGGGCGCAGTGACCTTCTTTGACTGCGGTAACGCGTTTGGAGCTTCGCCCAACGGCAACGCGTTTTATTCCTCGGCAGGATTGGGCTTGCGGCTGGGTCTTCCTCAATTCAATCGGCAACTTTTGCGCTTTGATTTCGCCATTCCGATCTCCGGTTTCCCGCCTTCGCCTTCTTATTTCGTGGCTTCCTTTGGCCAAGCTTTTTGAGCCTGTTTTAAGCTATAATCACAGGCGTGATGGGGACCAGGAAGGCACTTATCGCGTTCTTTTTGCTCGTTGGCGCTGCGCATGCTGCGCCGAAGGCTCCCGTCAAACCGTTGCTTCGCAATTCCCCTAAGGATCTCGCTGCGCTCAATGTCCGCAGGATGTGCCATGGCTCGGAGATCCATCAACTGTTTCTCCCGGGCGTAGATCTGGATCAGCTTCCTTCCGAAGAGACGTCCCGCGTCTGCAGCACGATGTCCTCGCTGTTCAAGTTCATGGGAGTGAGCGAGAAGGCGACCGCGCAGTTGGCTCCTTACAACCCGAGCCATGTCGGCATCTCTTTTCGCTGTTGGAAGAGCGTCGCTGAATACTGGTCGCACTCCAAGATGGAGTTTTCCAAGAACAAGAACCTGCATTTTCTGGCCCACGATCTTGCGGCAACGATGAAGCTTTTCCGCGAAGAAGCTCCTCCTTCGGCTGAGGAGCGATCGGCGTGGACCTGCCCTAGGATGATGAGCATGGACAAGGAGTTCTTGGCTCACATCGACAGCGTCCGGAACGTGATCGCCCACTCGTTGCTGGACCTGGGCTGCGATCAAGACGAGTCGATGAAGGAGCTCAACGCTTGGGCTGAGCGGCTGCTGATCCAGGATTTTCCCGGCGATATGTTTCCTTCGTGCAGAGACGGGGGGCCTGGAAAGCCGTCTGCGCTCCAGCGTTATGTCACCTGCCGTAAGATGAAGCGCGACATCGAGGGCCTGATCCGCGGGACGATCCAGCAGAACAAGAAGATCAATCACACCGAACTCATGCAAGGGTGCCTCAACGCAGTACCCGTCGTAGTCGGCAACGAAACCGAGAATTGGAAAAGCCTTCAGCAGAAATGCGATCCAGAACACGTCCAGCAGATCGTAGGCAATCTCTCTACGGCGATGGCGATGAACGACCAGGAAACCATCGCGCGCGGCAAGCCGATGCTCGACAACCTTACTAGTAGTTGCGGCCCCATCCATCAAAGCTGCACGGAGATGATCAGCGCTGCTTACGAGTCCAGGCGCTCGGATAATTGCCCTATCGAGCGCGGATTTGGCAAGCAGACGGCGGCGACCTGCTTCTTTAACGCGCTTTCGGGAGCGATCTACGCCAAGAGCCCGGGCTGTCCCGCTCAAGACGGGAGGCGGGTCTCCATCGGAGAATTGCAGAACGCAGCTGGCATGGGAGAGGAATGGGTCAAGGACCGCGGCGCAGGGGCTGCTGAGACGGCGGCGCTTCAAAAAAGGTTCCCTGTACCGGGCCTGAAGCTCACGACTTCAAAAACAGCGTTCAATGGATCCAAAGTTCCTCCGTCGCGCTTTCCGCTCATCTTGACGGTGGCCGTAACCAAGCTGGGCGATCAAAATAGCAATGACTTGGGTCTGACCAACGCTCTGGTTTGGCACCCGCGCCAGGTGAGCGAGGCCAAGAAGCAAGAGGAAGAAGAGAGAAAGAAAGTCGCTGCCGCTGGCGGCGATCCCGACAAAGTGGAGCCCAAGGTCTCCGCTCATGCTCTGCTCGTTACGGAGATCGTGGAGTTGCCGGACGACAAGGGAAAGAAACGCTCCTTCGCCATCGTGCGCGACGCCAACTTCGCGTATCGATCCGCTCTTGTGCCTTTGGATAGTTTGACGGACGCAAACAAGTACTACGCAGAAAAGGTCTACAAGGGCAACGAGACCGTCAATGCCCCGCCTTACTCTTACCTAGAACGCTAGAACTCGTACCGTGCGCCCAGGACAAACTCAGCCGCCATCATATTGAACGACGTGGTGTTGAAAAATCCGATCCAGCTCAGGTGGTAGGTCGCATCAAAACAAAAGATGACAGGCAGGTTCGGAAAAATCACGAAGTCCATCCCGGCAGTGAGCCTTGTGTCGTGAGCGATCGCATAGCTATCGCGATCGGAGATGCGCGTGCTGGAGAGCAAAAGTCCGTACTCCAAAAAAGGCCTGACCCCCGGCTTGGGTTGCTCGAGCTGGAAGTAATGCTTCATCATGAGGCCGTAGCCCAGCTGGCTTACCTGGGGCCAGCCCAAGTACCAGTGGTAGGCCAAGTTGATGCCGATGATGAACCGTGGCGCCAAAATGAACTCGTAAATCGCCGAGGGTCCGATGCCGGTGGTAGCTAACCCAAACGGATTGAGAAACAAGCTCGTAACGCTAAATCCGATGCGAACGGCGCGCGTCTTGGGCTTGGAGGGTGCCTCTGCCTTGGCTGGTTCCGATGCCGCCACAGGTGCTGTCTTTGCTTCGGGCGCGGGTTGGGCCGCCTCTTCGGCCAAGGCCGGGGTAATAAGATGAGAGGTCAACAAGAGAACGGCGGCTAAAAAACGCATGGCCGCAAACTGTCTCAAGGATCACGCAGTGTCAACGCTCTACTTACGAGCGGCTTTTTTCTTGATCCACTTCGCCAGATCGCCCTTGAGGTCTTTGGTATCGCAAGTCGTTTCTGCCGTGGCGAGCTCGTAATGAAACCGCGCCTTGGATCCCGACTGCACGACAATTCGATTCTCGACAAAGGGGTGAGTGAGCTCGCGCGGATCGATGGATGTCTCGCCCGCTAGCCAAGCGTAATCCGCTTTTCCCTTCTTGCCGACGTAATTGGCTAAACCCTCTTCAATCCATTTAGGAACGGCGGATTTATACTTTTGAAGTACAACCACGTGCGTGAGCTCATGAGCGAACACGGCGTCGAAGTTGCTCTCGTTCACCTTAGGTCCCAAAAGGATGCTTCCATCTTTAGGTAGAGCTACGGCTACGATGGTGTCGGTGTCTGCGCCCGTCAGGCCGTGGCCTTGGGCAAACTCTTGAGGTGATCCCAAATAGGTCACGTTGATGCGGCGGATATCCCACTGAAGCAGGCTCTCGACTCGGTCAATGACCCTCTGGACCCTGCTCTGAGTGAGCCACTTCTTAAAGGAGTCTGGGATCTGCTGGATCTTAGCTGAGTTGGTTTGGATGGAGTAGGCGTGCGCCTGGGGTGAAGAAGCTAAAACCAGTATCGTCAAACCGAGAAGTATTCTCATAGGAGCGATCCTATCATGAGTTATATTGGGACGAATGGCTGCCGCACGCGTTACGAACAAAGAAATTCTCAAGATCGCCTTTCCAGTGGTGCTCACCTACCTGGGCGTCATGTTCATGCAGACAGTGGATCAGATCTTCGTCGGGCGCCTCGGGGCCGTGGAGCTGGGCGCAGTGGGTTTGGGAAATTCGGTCTACGGTGCGTTCTTCGTTTTCTCCATCGGACTGATCAGCGCGCTTGAGTACTGGGTTTCGTTTGATGTCGGCGCGGGGCGTGAGGGCGAGCCCCCGCGGTGGCTCGTTCAGTCGATGTGGGTGTCTTTGGTCATCTCGATTCCGATGTGCGGGCTTTTGTACTTCGTTCCGCTCCTATTGGATCGTTTCGGTGTGGACGCCGAAGTCGCCGGCAAGACGCGCGCCTACATGGATATTCTGATCCTAGGCTATTTTCCGGCGCTTGCTTTCACGGCGGTGCGCATGGTGCTAAGCCTTCCGGAAAAGTTCTCGTGGCGGTGCTGGATCTCGTGTTGGCCAATATCATTAACTGGGCGCTCAATGGCTACTGGGTTGCGGGTTGGTGGGGAGGCACCAGCCAAGGCGTCGTGGGTTCGGCCAAAGCCACGGCAGTGTCGCGCGCTTTTCTTTTTATTTTCCTTCTTGGGTACGCCATTTGGGTTTTTTACCGTAAAAAGAAGCCCGAGCTCGCACCACGCCTGGCCTATTTCAAAAAGATTCTGCGCACCGGTGTTCCCTCCGCCACTCAGATGTCCTTGGAGGTCGGAGTATTCACTCTGGCTACAGCTTTTGCTGCGCGTTTGGCACCTTTTGAGCTTGCCGCCCATCACATCGCGCTCAACACAGCGAGCCTGACGTTCATGGTTCCCTTGGGCCTGGGTTCTTCGGCTGCCGTGTTCGTAGGCAAGGAAATGGGAGCTAACCGTCGTGAGCGGGCTTTTGAGACCGGTTGGCGGATCTTGTGGATCGGAACTGCCTTCATGACCACCGCGGCGCTGACGCTCGTGATTTTCAGGTGGTCCATCGCTGGGCTGTATTCACATGACATCGGCGTTCAAGAAGTGGCAGCGAACATCCTTCTGCTTGCCGCGCTCTTTCAGATCTTTGATGGTGCACAAACGGTGACGACAGGTGCGCTCCGTGGATTGGGTGATACGCGCAGCTCGGCGATCGCCAACTTCATTGGTCATTGGTGGATCGGCCTTCCTTTGGGCTATGTGATGGCGTTCGTCATGCAGTGGCGGCTGCTGGGGCTTTGGGTTGGGTTATCCAGCGGATTGATCGCAGTGTCCGTGGCTTTGTTGGTGCGCTGGTGGGGGCTATGGCGCCGCAACCAAGCGCGCTGAGACGCCCTTAGCGACTTGTTCCACAAACGACCTCTGCCATGGCTTGAGATCTCGTCGCTTGAGGCTCTTGCACGCTTCGCAATGCTTGACGATGTACTCCTCGGGGATCTCGCCGTAACCCTGATTGCCCCAGCTCGTTCCGTAGGAGTTTCTGAAATAGAAGGTTTTCGCCCTGCTGTTGTAGCCAACGAGCAAAATTACGTGACCGTCGCAGCCTTCGCCTTTGGTCTCGCATTTCCTCACTTGCGTGGGGTTAGGCATCGAAACCTCCCCGCGATCCTCCAGGCCTTCGTACCAGTCGATGTTCATCACCACCGGAGTGCGTTTCTCCACGATGAAACGCGCGATATCCGTGCGAGGAATATAGATCGGTTCGAGCCTCCACGGCAAAACGTTCATTCGCGGCGGGGGTGGATTGACCCAGCAGTCTTTCGAGGCAGAGGGTTTTCGCCCCTTGCAGGGGCTCTCCATCTCATAAGCCCAGGCCTTGTCAGAGACGAGGCCCTCTCTGAGCCCTTCGACGGCCAAAAACCCCGGTAGTCCATCTACTGGTCCTTCGCCTCGCACTTTCTCGTAGGATGCTTTGAGGTTGGCATCGGCCCATAGAAGTTTGCGACCGGCCCAGTAGGTATATTCTTCGGACAGGAGCGTGTCGGCGTACTTCGTGGTGTGGGAATGGTTGAGCAATAGGAATTCGGCTAGCGCCGTGGCTGCGAAGGCATTACAGGTGTTTCGCTCCCAGCCTTGGTTCCGTACGCGGGTAAGTCCGTTGCGGCGCAGATCGACCGTAGGCGCGTTGGCGTCCTCCGCCCACGCTCCGCTGATCGCGGTCCAAAAACTAACTAGTATAATGAAGGTACCCACACCCATTCCCGATGGGGCAGTATCGGGCCAGCCCCAAGCTGTCAATTGCCAGTTCAGCGCGAATGGTTCAATATGGGGGGCAAATGACCCTCCTGCTCAAACAGTTCTTTCAGTTGCTGAAGCTTCTTAATTCCGAAACCGGGCTGAACCAGATCGCTGCTGGCATCGCTTGCGGATGGGTGCTGGGGTTTTCGCCGCTTTTCTCGCTGCAGGGCCTGCTCATTCTGCTGCTGATTCTCTTCTTTCGGATTCAAGGCGGCGCGGCGTTCGCCTCGGCGGCGCTCTTTGCCCTGCTTAAGTTCATCCTGGCTCCCGTGTTTGATTCGCTGGGGCAGGTGATTTTGGAGATCTCCGCTCTCGAAGGCTTGTACACGACGCTCTACCAAGCCCCAATCGTTCCCTATACCCGCTTCAATTCGAGCGTTGTCATGGGCGCCGGCGTTTTCGCGATCGTGACGGCGCCGTTTATCTATTTTCTCTCGCGTGTGCTGATCACGAAGTATCGCACCAAGATCGTCGCGCGCTTTAAGTCCACCCGCGCTTGGAAAGTCGTCCAGGCCACATCGCTTTTCAAATGGTACGCCAAATATGACCAGCACTTCGGCTGAGAGCAAAAAGAAATCCAAGAGAAATGGCCCCGTTCGTTGGGAGATCGGCGGACCTGTCCTCATCTTGTGTGTGCTCACCTGGGCGTATTTCACGTTCCTGTTTGACGCCAATCTTCGCTGGCTGTTGCAGTGGGGAATGAGCCGAGCCAATGGAGCGCAGGTCGACATCGCTTCGCTCAAAACGAGTTTCACTCGCGGTACGTTCAAGATGCAGGGAATTCAGGTTACCGATCCTGCCGAGCCTAAGCGCAATCGCTTCATGATTGGCAACGTGGGCTGGGATCTGAACATGGATGCCTTGCTTCGCGCCAAGCTCGTGATCGAAAGCCTGGGGGCCGAAGGAATCGAAGTCTACGCCCCGCGCGCGCAACCGGGCTACGTCCTTCCGCCCAGCCCACCTTCTTCTTCCGAGGGGGGTCTAATGGATAAGCTCAAGGAGCAAGCCGAAAAAGAATTCGGCGCCATGCCTCTTTCGCGCTTAGGCGAGACGCTCACCTCATTTGATCCTAAGTCTAAGATCGGGGAGCTAGGAAATCTGAAGTCCAAAGCCAAGATCGACGCGCTCCAAAAAGATCTCCCCAAGAAACAAGCCGAGTGGGAGCAGGCGCTCACTCAAGTTCCGGGAGAAAAAGAGCTGGGATCTTTGAGCGCCCGCGTTTCGCAGATCAAGATCGGCGGAACGAGCAACCCAGGCGAGATCCAAGGGCAGATCTCCCAAGCCCAATCCGTTTTGACCGAAGCGCAAAGCAGCGCGCAGCAAACGCGTGCCAAAGCTGACGCGCTCACGGGGGGCGTCACCGCATTCGGGTCCGAAGTCGGCAAGGTCGACGGCGTCGTTAAGGAAGATGTCACCGCGCTCGAATCCAAGCTCGGTCTTCCGAGGCTTGATGCGCAGTCCTTGGGGTACCAGATCCTAGGTCCCAAGCTCATGCCCAAGCTCGCGCAGGTGCTCGCTTGGCTCAACAAGTCTCGCTCGGGGTCTTCCTCAGGCAAGTCTCAGAAGGTAATGCACCAACGTTGCTGAATGGAAGGGCGCGTGTATGAGTTCGGGGTTCTCAAGGCTACCCCGCGTTTTGGCTCAAGCACGCTACGATCTCTTCAAAGGCTGGCTCTTCCGCGCTTTCGGGAGATGCGAGGGGTACTGCCACGGACTTCACTTCCAATCCAAGGTTAGTGGGGCGACCGGCGAAGCTTGATTTTCAGGGAAGCTTTCCCACGGGCCGGTGTGAAGTTCGGTGACCGCTAATGCGACTCTGGACCATCGGACGCAACCTTATAAGGATGAGATACAGGCAAGTGCTGACGGATTTTCGGTGCCACGAATGACGCTGTCTGAGGCGTCTAACTTCAGATGGCTGTGGCCGACAGCAAGGGTCAAGGTGGTTTGCAGGGGCAGTGGGTGGGCGACAAGATCATGCTTGCTTTCAAAAGGAGCGCTTTCTCCGGCTGTGTACGAAGTCGCGGGTTCTTCTCGGAGAGCTTGTTGGCGTGATGAAGGGCGCCGCGCAAGCCGCAAATCCTCTAAAGGCCGAAGCTACGGTGAGCGGCACGTTGGATGCGCTTGAGTTTTCGGTTCAAACCAACCTGGCTGACGCATTGGCTAAGGGTCTGGCAGGTCAGCTTCAAGCTAAGGTCAACGAAGCTCGTAAGATGATCCAGGATAAGATCGAAAAACAGATCAGTGGTCCCAAAAAGGCCCTTACCGAATCTTATGGCAAGACGCGTGACCAGCTCACGGGCACTTTAGATGCCCGTAAGAAGCAAGCGGATGCCCTAGTGGGGCAGGCGCAGGGCAAGGTCGACCAGGCTAAAGCTGAGCTGGGCCGCGTTCAGGCAGCCGCACAGCGCCAAGCTGGCGAAGCTCTAAAGAAGAAGCTGCCCTTTTAGCCTCTCGATCTAACGGTCGCGTCACAAAAAAGAGAATATATTTTTGCCCCTTCCTTGACGAGGGACTCAGCCGTTCCCATTGATGAACTCATGCGGTTGTTACGCACGAACGGGACCGAGTTCCACGCTTACTAAGGAGCGACCACATGAAGAACCCACGCACAAAACGCCCTTCGTCTTCCACAAAATCTCTTTTTGTGGCCGAGCCAAGAGACAAAGACTCCCGCTTAGGAGCGCGAGTGTGGGAGCGGTTGGAAGTCAGGAATCTCAGGCAGCTGATGTATCCCCAAGAAGGCCCGTGCGTGACGTTGTATCTCAACTCGGAGCGTTGGATGGAGAGTTTGCCCGAGGGTTTTGAGCGAGCCGGCGGGTTGCTGCGCAAGTTTGGCGACGAGACCTTGGTCGAAAATATTCTGAAGCCCTTCAAGGGCTTGCCGCTGAGACTGGCTAAAGAGCCTGAGCTGATGTCTGCTAAAGGCGTAGCGATTTTCAGATCCGCGGGTCTCGCGGGTTATTTCCCGATGAACGAGCTGCCCGAAGAGCAGATGGTTGTTGCCGATTCGTTTCACCTCCGCCCCGTGCTCAATCTCATTCAAGACAGCCACAAATACTTTGTGATGACGCTCGAGCAAGAGCGCATCGTGCTTTATCTGGGCACCCAACAGACGCTCGATGTCTTTACGGATTACGAGCCGGGACCTGAGCATCGCCGTGGCAAGAAAGGCCCCGTTGTATTGGAGGCCTTCTTTCATTCCATTAACGAAAGACTCCGAAAGAGCGGAGAGCTCGGCCGCTGCCCCTTGATCCTCATGGGCGAGCAAGAGCTCATCGACGAGTATCGCAAGGTCAATAGCTACTCGGCGGTGATCGAAGAGCCTGTGCGCAAGATGGATCTTCGCAACGTCGGCGCGATTCGCGACATTCTCATGCCAAGGCTAGTGAAGTGGTATGCCGACAAAGAGCTTTCGGCCATCAACGACTTCAGGCGCCTCAGCGATACGAGCCGAGCTGTGGATGATCTGCAAGAGATCGCTCGCGCTTCGGCCAAAGGTCGGATCAAGACCTTGATCCTAGCCAAGGGGGTCCATCTTTGGGGTGTCGAAGGTCGTCCAGAAAGGCCCACCGAGCTTTCGATCACCGCTATTCAAGATGACGTGATGGACGATCTGGCTGAGAGAGTCGTTTCGCGAGGTGGACAGGTGATTTCGCTGGAGCCTCAAAAGATGCCAACCCACACCCCTGTAGCCGCTGTCTATCACTGGTGAGGCGGTTTTTTTCGGACCGTGGTTTTTCGGTCGCGTAAAAATGCGAGCCTTTTGCGCTTTGCATCCACCCTCGGATCATAGCCGCATCTTTGGCACCTGAGCGTTTCTTTGCGCTCAAGCAGCCTCGAGATCTCCATGCCCGCAGCGATCGGAAAAAGCACCAATAGTCCCTTCGCCCCCAAAATCGGCCAGAGAAATAGGTTTAGAACGCCGCTCAAAATGAGTGAGGGTAAAAATCTTCCTAGCTGTCTGGCTCTTGGATCGCGCTCGCGACGCGGCTGTTTGCATACGGGACAATAAAAGGAAAGCGGCGAGGGCAGGGAGGCCTGCAATAATTTCAGTAGGCGTTCTGCCCTCCGTCCGTTATTCATTTCCATAGGATATGATAGGCCGGGGTAGGAAACAGCGGAAGATATTGCCGGCTTTTAGGGGGCCTTTGTCGTTGAGTTCCCATCAAGCTGCGACGATACTAAAGACACGGACAACATGACAAAGTTTCATTGGAGTATCGTCAGAGCGATTTGCGCGGGAAGTGTTTTGCTGGCTGCTTCGGCGCTTCTCTATTCGTGCGGCGGTAACACCTCGAGCACCTTTGAGAGCGCTCCTGATGCGCCTGCTTATAACTCTGGCGGCGTTCCTTGGAGCGATATCAAGAAAGATTGCCCTGATGATAATAAGGGTGTTTCTCCCGTGCCGACCAATCCCACTCCAACTCCAGCGCCTTCGGATTCGGCAGATGAGGAAGTCTGCTGGTGGTGCAGGACGTTTCCGTGGTGGCCAGGTTGCGTAAAGGCCAATCCCCCAAAAGATAATATTCCGAACGTTCCAGGCACTCCCAATACGGGCAATGGTGGCAGCGGTGGCCCGGGCGGGTCATGTGGCGGCGGCGCGATCCAGGATCGAAACACGGATTTTTGTGCGATCGATGCAGCAGGAAATGTTCTTACGGCCGACCGCGTGAGCGCTCAGGACGGAGATCGCATCTTTGGCGTGGCGGGCGGTTGTGTCGCCCGCCCTATTCGTGAGGTTTGGGCAGCATTGATGAATTACGACACCATGCGCTCGCCGGACGTGAATGAGTATCGGATTTCAGGTCGCCCTGATCTCGTCGATCCATCGAGGCATCTGCTCGTGGTGTGGGACATCAGCAACGTCCACATCGCTTTGGGTGGCATCGTCAAGCCTCAGTGGCTCGTGCGCTGGTACTACGCGCTAACCTACGGGACGACGGCCGCTCCGCTTCAGGTTTTGGCCAATTACCAAAAAGTCGAAGGCACGGATTACATCTCGCATCTGAGCGGTGGCTACGTCTTGGACCGCGTGTCTGAGAATATGACGAGCTTTGTCGTCACCGAGTCAGTCAAAGCCGCCCAGACGGACACCAATCGCATCTACAAAGAAGTGAGCGATGTCTTGGGCAAGATTCGCAGCGCCGCTCCGAATTGGGACGCTCTCCCTCAATAAATAATGAAGGGATGAAGCCGTGAGGCGTTCATCCCTTCAATCGGGAAAAAGACTTTCAACTCTCGTTTATTTTCTCTTTCCCTTTTTTGCTCCGGCCTCGTCTTTATCGTCTGCCCCTTCCTTCGAAAAGGATTGGGCCGCCGTCCAAAGAATCGAAGCAGCCGCAAAAACCGTTGTCGCTGCCGCGCTCGCTGTTCGCACCTTTGACAAGAAACTGCGGTCGTGTCTGTATTGGGGCATTACGTTTTTTCTAGCGTTCATGAATCTCTCCTCAGTTAGGGAATTGTTTTAGGGTGCGGTGATTTGCCGACGACTAGCCCAGCGATCGTGGTGATGAGCGCTAAGCCCAGAAAGACGAACAAAAGAGTGCGCCCGATTTCGATCGAGATGCCGCCGACGTTGTAGGCGCCTAGCAGCAGCGCGACCATCCCAAAAAGAAAAAATCCTAAAGCTGCACGAAGCATACAGAGTTCTCCTCAGTGGTGTTTGCACTTCTTGATCACTGCTTGAGCAATGAGCGTGCCAGCCCATCGGGGCCTTTGAGCGCGCCTGCGCGAGTTTCCTGGGGAGGAGTTGGACACCTCTTCTCCACGGGGATACCTTTTGCCCCATGGAATCGGATGTAAGCCGCACCGTTCAAAGCAGCCTTGCGATTCGACAGGTTTTTGGCCTCGCGCGTAGCGTCGCCAATAGCACGGCGACCGTGCTGATCACCGGAGAGAGCGGCACCGGCAAGGAATTAGTGGCTCGAGAGATTCACCAGTCCGGCAATCGTGCTAAGGGGCCCTTTATAGCGATCAACTGTTCGGCTATTCCGGAGACCTTGCTTGAGTCCGAGCTCTTTGGTTACGCCAAGGGAGCGTTTACTGGCGCGGCGGATCGCAGGCGCGGACTTTTTGAGGAGGCAGAAGGCGGCATTCTTTTCTTGGATGAGATCGGAGATCTGGCGCACACCCTTCAGGCAAAGCTCTTGCGAGTGCTTCAGGAGCGAAAAATCAGGAGGGTTGGTGAGAACGAAGCGCGCCCGATCAATGTCCGTATCCTCGCGGCGACGCATCGCGACCTGGAACACGCGATTCAAGAGAGCCGCTTTAGGGAGGATCTTTTTTATCGACTCAATGTCATTCCGATCCATGTTCCACCTCTGAGAGAGAGGCGTGAGGATATCGGCCCGTTGGCGCAAAGCTTTTTGAAGCGGTTTTGCCGCGAGAACTCCGTCGAACGCTTGCTTTCGCCAGAGGTGATCGGCTTTCTGGAGACCCTGCCCTGGCGCGGCAATGTGCGGGAGCTCGAAAACGCCATCGAGCATGCTGTTGTGCTGGGACATTCGTCGCAGATCTCGGTTTCGGATTTTCCGCAGCGGCAAGGCGCCCAGATCGTCGCGTTGCCCGATACTAAGCAGATCAACTCGCTTCCGCTTCGATCTCTAGAGGACGTGATTCTAGATTACGTCGCGTGGGTGATGGAGCGTGTCGGGGGCGTTAAGGAAAAGGCTGCCAGGATTCTTCAGGTGGACCGTAAGACGCTCTACCGCCGCGTAGTGGAGCTGGAGCGCAGGCGAACGGAGAAGGAGAAAAAGGTCGCCTAATCTGGGAGATGGTCCCATTTTTCCTTAGGCTCTCGGCCTGAGAAGCGCTCTGAGAGCGGCTCGCAGGCACGGCTGTTGCTTAACCTAAGCTCGCAAGGAGATTGGGTTATGGCACACACAAGCACACATACAAATGGGAGGAGCAAGACTCGCCAAACACAAGCTAAGGCGGGTCGCGCAAAGAGCCCCACAAAAAAGCAGAGTACTCGAGGCACGCAGCAGCGCCAGGGCGCTCAGGCGCGCGAAGGCACAAGGAACATAAGTCATTCCTCGACAGCGATGGAAGTCGAAGAAGAGGAGGAAGATGGGGGCGATTCCTTTTTTAATCCCTCTGACTCCAAGTCGGATTATTCCGATGCCTCGAATGTGGATGAGCAGGAAGAACAGCGACCCTTTGGTTCGTTAGGTGCGCGCGAGCAGCCCTTTCGAAAGGCGGGGTAGGTCTGTAAAGAGAGGATATCCTTGCATCGACCGCTAGAAAGCGCTTTGAGCGCTAGGTCAGGAGCTCAAGAGTTCCTCAATCAAGGGATCCTCGAATAGAGAAAAGAGCCCAGCGGCTTAGGCCACTAGGGCTCTTTTCTCATTAATTATAGGTACTTACTGAGCTGTAAATTTTCTGAAAACCCCCATTTGAAAAATCGGTCTTTCCCGTCAATAATAAGAAATCAGTGAATAAACAGGCTTCGTTTTAATTCCAAACTTTTTTGGTTTGTGTTAAGCGGGGCTGGCAATAAGTTCGCTTCGAAGAGTCTGCGGCATAGGGCCCCATGTCCTCTTTAGCGGCTACTATCTAAGGAGATACACAATGGGTAAGAAACTATACGTCGGAAATCTTCCGTTCTCGACCACCGAGCAAGCGCTGACCGATATGTTCGCAGCTTGCGGCACGGTTGAGTCCGCGAAGATCATCACCGACCGCGACACGGGCCGCAGCAAGGGCTTTGGCTTCGTCGAAATGTCCAACGACAACGAAGCTCAAGACGCAATCAACAAGTTCAATGGCTCCGATTTCGGCGGCCGTCCTATGACGGTTAACGAAGCTAAGCCAATGGCTCCTCGCGAAAGCCGCGGTGGATTCGGCGGCGGCGGCGGTGGCCGTGGTGGATTCGGCGGCGGTCGCGATCGCGACGGCGGTGGCCGCGGCGGACGCTACTAATCAGCGTTTTCGCTTACGATTTAAGAAGGCCCGGCATCTCGAAAGAGGCGCCGGGCCTTTTTAGTTTTCAGTGTCTGTCTGCAGTTTGAGTACAGTTTCAGTCCCAGTACAGTTTTCGGTCACAAAGTAGGTCCGCACTCCGGAGTCCGCCTAGAACAGGATGCGCGGTACTCACAAAAATCTAATCAATCCTTCCCATCTTGCCGCTCTGAAAGTCCGCAAATGCCTGGCGGATCTCAGCTTCGGTGTTCATCACAAACGGACCGTGACCGACGATGGGCTCTTCAATCGGCTTGCCGTTTAGCACTAGGATCTTGGCCTCTCCCTTGAGGGATTGCAAAAGAACCTGCGTGCCTTCGCGCTCAAAGACCGCAAGCTCCGCAGACTTAATCGTCTGGCCTGCTTCGGTCTTGATGTCGCCTTGAAGCACCAGCACCGCTGTCGTGTGACCCGTAGGGACGGTGAGCACGATGTCGCTGCCACTATTGAGCCTCAAGTCCCAGACATTCATCGGCGTGAAGGTGCGAGCGGGGCCCTTTTTATCCCCATACTGACCTGCGATGACCCTGAGTTTGCCTGCATGATTCGGCAACTCGACCTCGGGGATCTGGTCGCGCACGATGCCTTGGTAGCCTGGGG
>JBGAWT010000006.1:0-32419 GCA_044227445.1 Bdellovibrionia bacterium
CGATCGCAAGCAAACCCTCAGCGCTCAGCTTGTGCTCCAATCCATCCACATCCTTATAGAGAAGCTGAATCTTCTCCGCTCGCTTCACTTCAGCCGCGTAATCCGGAACCGAAAGGCAGCCTTCTTCAAAAACCGTGCTGCCTTCGCGGGCGATAATCACAGGGTTGATCAAGATCTTGGGCTTGCGGTTCTTGATGCGATAGCCACCGATGACCTCACCCGAAAGTCCGCTCTCAGGCGTCCCCTCTGGCGCTTCTTCAAGATCGTATTCGGTATCCACCACCAGGATGCTCTCTAAGATCCCCACCTGATTGGCAGCCAATCCGATGCCAGGAGCGTCGTACATCGTCTCCAGCATGTCGTCAGCGAGTTTGAAGTAAGACTTCTCCACGCGCTCAATGGGCTTGGCCTTCTGAGCAAGAACTGCGTCCGGAAAAGTGTAGATCTTGAGTTTACCCATGCTAGCTCGGCCTTACGCCTTCTTGCGAGCTAGCAAAAAGACGGCAATCGATAAGAAAATAAATGTCGGAAGCCACGCCGCCATCCAAGGAGGCAGGTATCCGTGCTCGCCGAGCGATAGCCCCACTGAATAGAAAAGCCAATAGAAAAAGGTCAGCCCCAGGCAGAAGCCAAAGTCCTTGGCGGCGCCGCCTTCGCGCCGACCTCGGGTCGAAAAAGGAATTCCCAAAATACACATCACTAGCGGCACGGCAGCCAGACTAAAGCGCGAGTGCAGCTTGACCTCGTGACCCTTGGTATCGGCGCCCGCATCCCGAGAACGTTGCACGTAGCGATAGAGCTCTTTGACCCGCAGGCCATCGACCTCTTTTTCGATCTCCCTGAAGTCCTGCGGAGTCTCAGCGATGGCGAGATCGCGGCTCTTAAAAGCCTCATTCACAGGAAACCCGTTTTTGTCCGGAAAGTGCGTGATCTGCCCGTCTTTAAGCCGCCAGCCCTGAGGCGTAAATTGCGCGCGCTGGGCCGAGACGACTTGAATCAGATTAAAATCATCGTCAAACGTGTACACCGACATTCCTAAGATCTCGCTCGTGCGAACGTCAAAGCGCTGCAGATTGTAGATGAGATTCCGGGAGCGGTACCAAATCTTGTCCTGCTTGATGTCCATGAAGAAATCGGGTCGCTTCTTCATCTGATGGTAGTAAAAATTCACGCGCGCTTTGTAGAGCGGCGGCAGGATGCGGTCCTCAACGATCAGAATCAAGCACCCTTGGATGAAGACCCAAGACAAAAAGAGATATGAGATGCGCTTCAACCCGACTCCGATGGAGTAGCAAGCCACCAGTTCGTTAGATCGCGAAAGGCCAGAGAGGGTCAGCACCGTGGCAAGCAAGGTGGCCGGAGCCGTGAGCTGCACCATGATGCTTGGCAGCCGCATAAACTGATAAATGATGACGTCGCGGGATTGAAATTCGCGGTTAAACAGGTCGACCATGAGCGATTGAAGGGTCATGAACAGGCCTAGGCCTACGACCGAAACGATCAAGGTACGGATGAATATCCATGAGATGTAGCGGTCCAGCACTTTCATCGCGTCAGGTTAAGAGCGTATCCCAGAACCTGTTTTTCGACTACCTTCCGCCCCCGTTGTGCGTTACCGTTGTGAAGCTATGCCCTCAAAAGGAAGTGCCTTCCGAAATCTTCGCTCGCGCAAGCTGGGCTCCTTCGTCAAGAACCAAAAGGTCCGCGAGATCTTGGAGAGCTTGCCGGCCCTGGCCCTCGTACTGCTTGCCGTGCTGGCATTCCGATCCAGCGTCGTAGAGGCCTTTAAGATCCCCTCGGGCTCCATGATCCCGACTCTGCTCGTGGGCGATCATATCTTTCTAAACAAGTTTGCTTATGGCTTTAGGATCCCGTTCTCCGATTGGATCACCGGAAAGCCCATCAACATCATCGACCGCGCCCCGCCTCAGCGTGGGGACGTGATCGTGTTTCGTTGGCCCGAAAACGAGAAGATCTACTACATCAAGCGCGTCATCGGCCAAGCCGGCGACCAGATCGAAGTGCGCAACAAGGTGCTGTACATCAACAATCAAATGATGGGCCGTGACCCCGTGTCAGCAGGCGAAGTCGAAAAAATCTTTTCCTCGCTCGATGACCCACGCTACAGCCCTAGCAACCAAGAAGTCTTCATGGAGCATCTGGGCAAGAAAGATCACTACATCATGCTCGATCGCCTGAACTTCGGCGATGAGCAGTTTGGGCCCTACACAGTGCCCGAGAACTCGCTCTTCGTAATGGGTGATAACCGCGATTTCTCAAGCGACAGCCGTCGCTGGGGACCCGTTCCCATGAAGAACGTCATGGGCAAAGCCATGGTCATCTGGCTTTCGTTCTGGCCGCCTTTTGCCGAGGGCTCACCCGCCGCGTTTAGGCCCGAGCGAATCGGTACCCTCATTCACTAGTTCTTGTATTGATCGTCACCCAGCTGGGTACGCGGGGGCTTGGCCTTCAGGATATCCGTGCACACTTGCTGGGATTTGAAGATCCCTTGGGCACGCGCAAGCACCTCAAAAGTCACGGGCCTTCGGTCCGTGAGGCGCTCTCCTGAAGTCAGCACCCGAAACGCCGCTTCATCTGCGATCCAAGCCGCCGTTTTTTGCGAAGCTGCCTCTGGGGGCGCCAAATGGGCCAACCCCTGTTGCCACATGGGTGCAGTTCTCAGGAAATTGTAAAGCACCTGAATCTTCTCAAGAGCCGAGAGAGGGGCGTCTCTGAGCCAAGTCTCTAACCTGCGAATATCGGCGTCCGTTGGAAGCGTCTCAGAATGCTTGGTGATGGTTTCCCACTCGATCCACGCAGGCCTGCGGCCCTTTTCCATCTCATCAATCGACCACTCGCGAAGCGCTGAGCCGTCGGCGAAATTCAGTCCGACACTCTTCGCGAGCTCTGGTCTCTCCATCGCCATCTTTTTGATGCGCTCGCTCACTTCTTTTAAGTGAAGAGGGCCGATGTCCTCGATCTCCACGCTGCGCGAAAGCACGCGCGATCGCGCCCAAACGCTCAAGAACTCCTCAGGAAACTGCGGCGGAAGACGGCGTTTCCGATCCCGAATCAAATCCTCAAAAAGAAGCGCAATGGATCTATAGGGCAGCATCGCCGCTAAGCGCGTGGGATGCCCGCCCAGCTCGCGCATGAGCATCGCCTCAAGCTTAGGCTTCAAAACCTTTCTTTGACCGGAGGTTAGCCAAGGCTTGGATTTTGTCAGGGCGTTTTCGCCGCCCTGGAGCCTGACTTCCTCCTCATCGATCTCGTCCGAACCGATACGAGATAAAATCGCGTCGATAAAACCTAGCGGCAAGGGAAGCCTGCGTTCTTCTTCCAACGTCTTTAGAAGCTTAAACCAACGATCCTCGCCCAGTCGAAGATGCGTCTTTCCAGTCCCACCTGCCGGCGGCTTTAGAAAACGCATGATGAAGGCGCGCGAAAGAACCTCTTCGGGTGCATGCTTGACGAACATCTCTAAGAGCTCGGTCAGCGGCTTGCCGCGCTCCATGAAGGTATCAGCCATTCCCTCGTGGACATCTGAAGCATCATAAAAAGCCACGGCCTTTTGATCCGCAAAAAACCCGGCAAACCAGCGCGCTCCGCGGGGGCTTTCGATAAACCGCTGCGAGAGCCCACCGATGTTCTGAAATGCATCCGAAAGGCGCGCGACCCAAACGGCTTGCTCAGCCGAGGTCCCCTGCTCGTAAGCGGGCCACCAACCCTGAATGACCATTTCGGCCCAAAGCCTTACGAGCATGTCGCGGGCTTCCAGGCTGTGTCGGGCTTGTAGGTCCGAAGCCTTAACCCATGCTACGAGCTCCTGCTTGAGCTCAGGGGTTGCGATCTGCCCTAAATAAGGAAGCCTCTCCCGGAGCTCTCGGATGACCTCAAAGTTGGCGAGGTCGCCCCCCTCGCTGCGGCTGCGCTTGAGTTGATCGACCCAATAGCCGGCCGAATGGGCTGAGCCGTTATGCGACTCAGGCCAAATCACCCAATTGAGCAAGACACTATGGTCATTGGCCCAAACGGAGCTATTTAAACAAAAGAAAACGACGAGAAAACCCAACCACCCACGCAACATGACGTGGAGCGTTAACACGCATAAACATTTTCGGTCAATTTATTTTGTTCAGATCGAAATCAGCTATCAAGAGGCCGCGAAAGCGCTCTAGCCAAGGCTTTTCGGGCACCCAGCGGCATCTGGTCCACGACCCAGGCTACCGCCGGCCCGACAGCATAATAGACGCGGATGAATATGCGCCCCGCCCAATGAGGCCTCAGACGTTGGTCTCGAAACGCACGCCAGTAAGGCAGTGCCCTGGGGTCAATAACATCCACGAGCGAAGTGACGACAAAGCACTTTCCGTTGGAAAGCTCTGCGTAAGCGGCTTTGAATTCTTTGAGGTGCACCGGCTTTGAGGTGTTGAGAAACTTGCGCATCGTCTCGGCGCAAAGCACCTGGTAGGGCATGTTCTTAGAAAAGATGATGTACTTGTGCAGGTAGTGGCGAAATTCCTTCTGGCGATCCGCTGACTGAGTGCGGTCGTACATCTTGGCCATGTCCCAGTACACACCACTGATGAGCAAGAGCTCCTGAAGGTCCCTTTTGAAATCAAACATCGTGGGCATGAGCCCACCTTCGGAGCAGCCCTTCAACTCTTCGAGAATTCGGATGTAGTTATGAAAGGATTTGACTGCGTCCCCAACTCGGTGGCGCTGATAAGAGAGCACTCCCGTGCGCGCAATGTCGATGCGCTGAGAGAGCAGCTTGCGACGGCGGTCGTCTTCGGCTTGATCGAGCGCTGCTTGTAAGCTTTTTTTCCTGCGTGTTGTTGGGACACTATCAGCCATGCCTCGAAATTATACCCCATAGGGGTCAACATCGATCCATAGTTTCGATTTAAAGTTCGAAGATGCGTTCTTGATCCGGCGCATGGCCTTCTGCAAAGGCGACACACCGCGCGATCTGAGCATCAAATCCCAACGATAGGCATTCTTTGCCCTCTCCAAGAAGGCTTCGGAAGGGCCAAGAACCTCAAGCCCCTGCTCACCCATCGCCGCTACGAACTGCGCTGCTTGAGTGGCCTCCGACTGCGCCGTGGCGCTGTCGCTAGACTCCCACCTCAGGCGCGCCATGCGACCAAACGGCGGATAACCCAGATCCTGTCGCAGCTGGCGCTCTTCGGACAAAAACTCCGCCGTCTCACGCTCGCCCAAAATGACTTTCAAAACAGGATGATCCGGATCGTAAGTCTGAATGAGCACGCGACCCTTCTTGTCGCCGCGACCCGCTCGCCCTGAAACCTGGGTAAGCACCTGAAGCGCTCGCTCGGGCGCCCTAAAGTCAGGCCACCTAAACAAGGCATCGGCCATAACCACGACTACAAGAGTCACTTCGGGAAAATCATGACCTTTTACCAGCATCTGCGTGCCTAAAAGCAGATTGGCCTCGCCTCGACGAAACGCGCTCAGCGTCTTTTCAAGCCTAGATTGGCTGGTGATGAGCTCCCGATCGAGCCTCAGAATGCGCGCCTGAGGGAGCAAGGCAGGAAGCTGTTCTTCGAGCGATTCGGTACCGGCGCCCACCGGAATGAGATTCACGCCCGTGCATTTTGCGCAGACCTCAGGGACCGACTCCATGTGCCCACAGACATGGCACCTCAGCGTATGGTCGCGCTTGTAGACGGTGAGCGAAATGGAGCAATCCGGGCACTCAGCCACCCAGGAGCAGTCCTCGCAAAGCAGGAATGCGGCGAATCCTCTTCGATTGAGAAAAACCATGGCTTGCTGGCCAGAGTCCAAAACCGCTCGAAGCTCATTGAGAACGCTTTGCGCCAGCGGCGCTTGCATGCCCTCCACCAAGGGCTCTTGGGCCAGATCGACACACTGAATCTCAGGCTTGCCCGCTGACCCGAAGCGCTCGGCTAGCTCAAGCAACTCGTAGCGGCCTTCGGAGGCTCGTTCCAAAGACTCGAGAGCCGGGGTCGCCGAACCTAGGATCGTGCTTGCCCCCGTGAGCTTGGCGCGAACCAAAGCTAGGTCTCGCGCGTGGTACCTAACCCGATCCTCCTGTTTATAGGAGGGGTCATGCTCCTCATCCACAACGATGAGGCCCAGGTTATGAAGCGGGCTAAAAACCGCCGAACGCGCGCCTAAAACAACGCGGATCTCCCCGCTTCGCACGCGCTCAGAGAGCTCGCGCCTACGACCCGCAGCCAAGGCCGAATGCCAAAGCGCCACGGGAACACCCAAGCCCTTGCTCACGCGCTCCGAAAGATGATCGGTGAGCGCGATCTCGGGAACCAAGAAAAGAACGGAACGCCCTTGCGCCAGCATTCGGCGCGCAATCTCGAGATAGACCTCCGTCTTGCCGCTACCCGTAACGCCTTTTAGCAAGAACGTAGGGTTTTGCCGCTCGCTCACGCCTTTCCAAATACGCTCGGCCGCATGAGACTGCGCTTGGGTCAGCTCGGCAATCACCGGAGCGCTTAGTTCCTGCGAATCGACTGATGCACGCGCGCGTTTTTCTTCAAACGATACGAGGGCCGATGGGTGCGCGACTCCCAGGACTTCGCCCAAGGGCGCCAGATAGTATTCGGAGGCAAATTTGCAGAGCTCAAAGACATCCGCAGGAATCTGTCTTCCGTGGATCGCGATGCTCTGGATGGTCTTGATCTCGGTCCCCTCGGGCGCAGCGCCTTGGAGATCGACGATGAATCCGTGCGTATGGGCGCGTCCAAACGGAATACGAACGCACGTTCCGGGGGACACATCCGATGCGCTCACGCCCTCCGGCAGCCGGTAGGTAAAAACAAGATCCAGCGGGCGTGGGACGGCAACTTGAACTTCCATTTACTCAGATCGTGGATTCTGTATTAAGCGCCGAACGGGCGGTTGGGTTGTGGCATCCGCATCGGTGAGGGAAATGGCTCGATCGAGCTTCGCTAAGATGTCTCGAAGCTCTAGCTTCACGAAGAAAAAATCCGTCTTCACAGGCTCTGTCATAGCGATTGTCTTGGACTTCACGACGTCCTGGCAGGTAACCCCAGCGTACTCTTCCATGAGTGACTCCACTTTCGAGCGCGCCGACTTCAGGCTCGAGCTGCTCGGTACGGCCAAGAACAGGTTGAGCATACGCATTTCTTTGTTGAACTCGAAAATAAACCGGCTCGTACATTTCCAAAAGTCGTTTGTGGAGGCCTTGGCCGTAGAAGAAAGGGAGATGTAGCTCATCGAAACGGTCATCTGAGATTTACGATCCTTAAGAATCTTGCGCCAGGAGCCTATCTGGTTGTTAACCACTACCTTCTCTGAAGCCGGATCCAGCCTAAGCGAGCTTGCTGCTTGCGCATTACACGAGACGTCCTTGTATTTCCTCTCAAAATCATCCACGAGGGCTTCGCTTAGCGTGGTCTCTACCTGGTTGAAGTCCGAAACGAACTTCGCGCTACAATTGAGCGAAAGGCCGTCATAGGCATCCATATTGCCGGGGGCGCATCCCGCTAAAGCGAGAAACGACAAAGAAGCCAACGCCTTCCGAGTAGAGTAATACATGGTAAACAAGCCCCCTTGAACTTAGGCATCTCTATATCCCGCCTCGGGGCCAAAACAACCTCCTTCAAAAACAAAATGCCGGCGACCCGTCCTAGGCCACCGGCACTTGTACTCTCTCGCTAGAAAGAACGACTAAAACACTAAGCCCAAGATTGGGTATTGATGAAGAATACGAAAACGAAAGCTGCGCTGAGCGCACGTGAAAGAATCATGATTTCCCCCGATGAAACTTGTTATTTGAAATAAAAAGTATGAGCGACTCGGTAGGCAAATTCAACCGAGCAGGCAAAGAATCGATTTCCAAGGAGGAAACGGTGCCTAATGCAGCGTTTCAAAATACTTCTGAATGAGACCTTGCAGCTCGGGGGATGACTGCTGACCCAACTCCGTAAAGCCCGCGGCTTTTGCAGGAGGGGGCGGGAGCTTAAAAGCCCCAGCATCCATGTTCACGGAAACCTCAGAGAGCTCTTCCCTGAAAAGAGGGGTTTCGCTACCGAGCTTGTGAGCAACGAGCGCACGAGGCATCGGTAGATCCTTTTGGAGCCTCAGGCCCTCAAACCGCACGTCCACCGAGTCGCCGTCCGTCGGGCGGTCGAAAATAAAGCGAAGCGGAACGAAGTTGTCCTTATCCATCCAAAGCTGCGGGCCGCTCTTAGCCGCGCGCGCGATCACCCAAGCAGGCTGGCCCTTCCAGCGTTGCAAAGAAGTGAGCTCGACCTCGCGCCGGGCCTCCTCGGTACTGAGCTGCAAAAGCTCGTCTTCGGTCTTAATCGGGATCTTTCGGCCCTTCAGTACATTGGCAAGGTCCGCGGGCTGCGTCTCGAGCAACAAAGCCGAAACGGGGCTCCAGTTCTTGGTGCCTCGCTCCACGACCGCTAGCTTACGATCCTGGTCGTCCGTGATCCAAACTCGAAAAAGATTTTCGGCCGGCACAAACCAACTGACTTGCTTGAACTTGATCGGTCCAGGACGCTCACCTTCATAAAGCGTCACGGTGCTGCGCAGCCTCACGTTCTTAAGTCCTGCTCGCTTTTGCACCATGGTCTTCATGATGAATTGCGAAGGAGGAATGTAAGCCCACGCGCTCGAAACGCTCAAAACTGCAGCAGCTACGATCCAACGCTTCATTTGGATGCCCCTTCCAGATGTTTTTTCATGAGCTTCATGACCTCGCCGCGAAGCTCCGGGCGCTTGAGCGCAAAAGCCAAAGTCGCATCAATAAAACCTACTCGATCGCCCGTATCGTAGCGCGTGCCTTCGAACTGATAAGCCAAAAGCTTTTCGCGCTTAGCAAGAAGCTGAAGGGCGTCGGTGAGCTGAATTTCTCCCCCCTTTCCGGGAGGTGTCTCTCGAATGCAATCGAAGATCGTAGGGCTGAGAACATAGCGGCCTGGAATGGCTAGCCGCGAGGGAGCCTGCTCGGGGGAAGGCTTTTCGACGAGTTTTTCGACATGGGTGGTGCGCGCGTCGAGCTGCTTGCCCGCTACGACGCCGTACTTAGAGACATCGGCTTGGGGCACTTCCATCACGCCAACCACGGAAGCTTGATGCTGCTCAAAAATTCCGATGAGCTGCTTCGTGCAGGGAACTTTGGCGTCGATCAGGTCGTCGCCCAAGAGCACGGCAAACGGTTCATTTCCGATGGCCGACGCTCCGCAAAGCACGGCATGACCTAGGCCTGCAGGGTTTTTCTGCCTCACATAGATCATGTTGCAGAGGCTTCCGATGCGACGGGAGAGCTCGGCGAGATCGCGCTTTTGCTTTTTCTCCAGAAAGTCTTCGAGCTCAGCGTTGTAATCAAAGTGGTTCTCGATGGCTTCTTTGCCACGAGCGGTGATCAAGACGATGTCTTGGATGCCTGCCCCAACCGCTTCTTCAACGATGTGTTGGATCATCGGGATATCGATGATCGGGATCATTTCCTTGGGAACGGCCTTGGTAGCTGGCAAAAAACGCGTGCCCATACCGGCTGCGGGAATGATGGCTTTACGAACCTTGCGTGGTGAAGAGGAGGCCATGTCGCGAAGTTTCCTTGCTCCGCAGCCTCCAGGTCCCGGGAAAAACCCCGGTTAAGCCAATTTGGCGGAGTAGCGGTTGCCTTCTGACTCTAACTCGGCCTTGCAATCGATGCAAAGAGTGGTCAAAGGGAACGCCTTCATGCGCGCGGGCTGAATTTTGTCGTCGCAGCGCTCGCACATGCCGTAGGTACCTGCATCGATTCGGCGCAGTGCTGCGTCGATCTGATGAACCATGGCCAAATCGCGATCCTTCATGCGCATCTGGATCGTGCGGTCCGCGTCAGCAGCGGCTTGGTCTACGGAGTCGGCGAAAAACGGCTCTTCGTTGATCATGTTTTGGGTGGATTGACTGAGAGCCTCAGTGAGGGTCTCTCGGCGAAGCAGAAGCTGCTTCTTGAAAGTCTCATTCTTGCTTCGCTTAGGTGCAGGAGCCGCAGCCTTGGCTGCAGGCTTCTTCATGGAGCGAAGAGCTGTTTTGGATTTCTTTACCGTTTTGAGTGATCCGCTTTTTCGTAGGGTCATACAGGCGAGCGGGTGTATGAAGAATCGGAAGCACTGTAAAGCGATTTATGGCCGACTCAAAAACAATGACATACAAAATCAATCAAAATGCAGCCAAATTTGCGCTGTTTTTGAGTCTTTTTTCGGCTCCTGCGCTGGCCTCTGACTTCGGTACTGCTCGTATTGTGGGTTTGGCGGGCGCTGGGCATGCCGGGCCTTTGTTGACAGATGCGCTCTACTTAAACCCTTCCTTTATCAGCTTCCTGCCTAGCTTTGCGGCGAGCGGAACGGGCGCCTTTGCCCCGCAACCGCAAAACGGCAACACCATGTTCGGTCTGGCCATCCAAGACGGGCATCAGGAATTCTGGTTTCAAGCGGGCATGGCCTATGTATTTCGCTCTGACACTCACCTCTTTACCGTGGGTCTGGCAAAGGCGCTTCACAAGCGCCTGAGCATCGGCATCGGCGCAAAACTAGGAATTCCTACCGACCCTTCGATCGCGCAGTTCGGCGATGTCTCGGCATCGGCTACTTACATTCCGCTGGAGTGGTTGCAGCTCTCCCTAACAGCCCAAAACCTCATCGAGTTGAACGTCGCCCGCCAATTGGGGTTTTTGCGCGAGATCACTCTAGGAACGAAGTTCAATGTCATGAGCATCTTTCTGGTCTACGCCGACCCCCATTGGACCCCTTCCATTCCGTCGCTGGATTCCTTAGGAATCGAAGGGGGCCTGGAGTTTCCGTTCCTCAAGGATTTCTTTTTACGCATGGGCTACTTCCACAATTCCTCGCAACCTTTAGTCGGAGGAGTGAGAGCCAACGGCTATGGATTTGGCGCGGGCTGGCTGGCGCCCAGGCTTTCGATTGATTATGCGTTTCAACGCGTGTTCATTCCCAACGGAAATGCTCACTACGTAAGTCTGACGGTATTTTTCTAAACCAAGGGGGACATACAAATGATGCTCTTAGCTCTTAGTATTTTTCTCGGTGCAGCTCAGGCAGAAGTTCCGAACTTCAACGAAGCGGACGCCCAGGAGCTTGCCCAGGCTGCCCGAAAAGAATTGGACTCCTGTCCTGCTTTCGCCAAGGCGGACCAGATTGAGCTTACGGAGATCAGCAACCGCACGGATCAGCATATCGACAAGACCATCATCTTTGATGCATTGGGAAAGGCCCTGAGCAAAGACTCCAAAAGAGCCGTCACTCGACTCACCGAAGGCCAGCCCAAGGGCTATGCGCTTAGCGGGGGACTTGAGATCCATGATGTCCGAAACGGCAAGCACTATCAGATCTCGTATTTTTTGAACCTCTCCCTGAAAAAGGGCAAAAAAGAGCTCTGCTCTAAGAAGATGACGATTGAACGATCCGGGGATCAAACTTAAGCCATTTTAAGCTCAGCGTGTCCGACCAGACACACCTCCCAAGGCTTTTGGGCCGATGATACATTATATAATGATGAGACAAGCAGGGGTGCTCTTCATCATCATTGGTCTGTTCGCCGCGCCGTCTTGGGCACAAGACGACGATGAGCTCACGCCCCTGACAGAAATCAAGAAATGCCCCGCAGGCCAAATACGTTTTTGTAAGAGAGAGGGTGACTCGATTTCGGTTCCATCCCCCCTGCTCCTCAAGGGCGCGGGTTGCCAAGTGTTCATCAACAAGGGCCGTATTTATGACTCCGAGAAGGTGTACCTCGGACTCGAACACACCCAAGGAACAGAATGGATCGAGGTTTCGGACCGCGAGCAGTGCTTCCAAACAGTACGCGGTATCACGGGAGATTTCTCCGCTCCGCTGGAGTGGGATAAGCCTGATGCCCCCATCATGAGTCGAAAGAACAAAGGCTCATCCTCTCAGGCTGATTTCGTGCTCAGAGGCAAAGGCAATATGGTGAGCGGCGCACGGACGTTTGTGGATATCGGCTGCGAGCTTTCGGACAACGAACCGCGCATCTACACTGAGCTGGGGCCAGACTGCTTGCCCAAGGAAAAAGGCGCAGTAGGGTTTAAAATCAAAGGACTCGCACATTTTTCGGCAAAAATACCTCTCAATGGCAATCAGACAGGCAAACCCAGCTACAGAATCTGCGACCCCACAGACAAAGTCTGCTTAGATCTCCAAAAGAGTCGCGCTACCTCAAGCGCTAAGATCGACCAGGGCTGGAGCTTTAAGAGAGCCTTCAAGTCGCTCACCAATTGGTCAGGCCAAGTAGGGCCTACCACCGTCGACGCAGACTAGAAAAAAGCCTTCGGCTTTCCTGACGTGGGGCTGGGCGCCACGCGAATCTGAGTACTAGGAAACAATCTTCTTAAATTGGATTCGGTAAACACTTCCTGCCAGCCGCCTTGCGCTATTACCGTGCCTCGCTTGAGCAGCACCGCTTGATCTGCCCACTCTGAGAGCAGGTTTACATCGTGAGCAACCCAAACAACTGACAACCCCCGCTCCGCGGTCATTCGCTTGAGCAGCTCTCCCATCTTGATTTGGTGATGCAAATCCATGTTGGAGAACGTCTCGTCTAAGAGCAGCACGCGCGCGCCTTGGGCAAGGCCTCGCGCGAGCAGAACGCGTTGGCGCTCTCCTCCGCTCAGTTCGTAAATCCAGTTGTGTCGGATCTCCTGACATTCGGTTTGCAAAAGCGCCCACTCGGTTCGCTCCGTGGCACGCTCCCCTTTTCGCAAAGGACCTTCGGCTGCCCGCGCTCCCAAGGCGACCACCTCTTCGACCGTCAGAGGAAACTCCTGCGGAAAATCCTCGCCTAAGTAAGCAATCCACTGCGCTCGGTGCTCAGGACTCCACTCCTGAAGCCTGTGCCCATGAACCCAGACCTGGCCTTCGGAGGAAGGAAGCTCCAGAATTCCGCCTAAGATCTTAAGCAGCGTGGTTTTTCCGCTGCCATTAGGACCGATGAGCCCTAGGATTTTTCCGCGCTCGAGTTCAAACGAGAGATCTGAGAGCAGCGGTTCGCCCTTTTTATGCTCGTAGCGAATGCCGAAAACACCCAGAGCTCCTTTCATGCGAAACTCCCCGCCGTACGACGCTTGAGTAAGATCCACACAAACAGCGGAGCCCCCCAGATGGCGCTCACAACACCGACCGGAATTTCGTGAGGCGAGAATACCAAGCTGCAAAGAAGATCAGAGGCCAAAAGACAATTGGCTCCCCAAAGCGCGGCAATGGGAAGCGCCCGTTTATGAAGTGCCCCTACGCGGCTACGCGCCCAATGAGGTAGCACCAGACCCACAAAACCGATCATGCCTGAGGTTCCCACACACGTGGCAACCAGCATGCTGGAGATAAAGATCAGCCTAGCTTGAGTTTTCTTTACCGGCACACCTAAGGACTGAGCCCCTTCGGCACCCAAAAGGAGCGCATCCAAAGTGCCAGACCTCAAAAACAGGGTGACTCCCAAGGTTGCGCAAATAACGAGAGCCGCGATGGCTTCGTGCAAATTACCGCGCGAAAGATCCCCTAAGAGCCAAAAAAGCGCCGATTGAATACCAGCCGGGTCAGCAAGCGCCATCCAAAGCGCAACTAAGCTTGAACCTAAGAGCCCGAGCATCACTCCTACTAAGAGCAGGGAGTGCGCACGCACCTGACCCCAGATCGCCACGCCCGCCAAGATCGCCGAAAACGCCAAAGCTCCGAGCACCGCGCTCAAGGTCATTCCCGCTCCGCTTGCGATTCCTAAGGTAGAGGCGAATACCGCTCCCACGGCTGCGCCCGAAGAAACGCCTAAGGTGTACGGCTCGCAAAGCGCATTGCAGAAAAGCGACTGCAAAGTCATGCCCGCCATCGCAAGACCCGCTCCTACTGCGGTCGCAAGCAAGACCCTAGGTAGGCGTAACTGAAGGATGGCATCCAAGCTCAATGCGCCCGTGCCAAGCTCGAGCGAAAGCCCGAACAAAAGCACCCAGGCGCATACGCCGATCAAAAGCCACCTAACGGTCTGACCCATACAGGAGCCTTTCTAGTACCAAAAGACCTTCGATCAAATTGGAATTCGTCCGTAGCAGCGCATCCAACCTCAAAAGGCGAATATGATCCCCCTTGCGCGCTTTGAGTTGCGGGAACTCGCCCCATTTCAGAGCCATTGCCTGAAATGCCGCCTCAGGACCAGCGAGTGTGAAAACCAAAATCCAGTCCGGGTCCTCTTTGACGACAGCTTCGCGACTGACTCGGGGATAGCCCGCCCCCCAGGGCGCTGAGACGTTGGAGGCGCCCAAAAGAGTGAGCGCTTCGTCTAAAAAGGTATTGCGCCCCGCAGTCACGATCGGTCGATCATCCAGCTGGAAGAAAACACGCGGCGCGCTTTGCCCACGCTTACGCCTCTGTTGAGCGCGCTCTCGAATGTCGGCCATTTTTTTTTCGAAACCCTGTGCCTGGGATTGAGCTTGCTGCGTCTTTCCTAGGAGCTCGCCCATTTGGCGAATCCCACCCCCCACCGAGCTCAAGGTCGGAAGCGAAAACACGAAAACTGAAATGCCTAGCTGCCTGAGGCGATCGATTTGAGCCTTAGAGTTTCCTTCTTTGAGCGCGATGACGAGATCCGGCTTCAAGGCCGCAATCGACTCAAGGCTTAGCCGATCGTAGCGACCCACACTTGGCTTTCGCGACAAAATAGCGGGCTGGGTCGTTTGCTCTGTCACTCCACAGATTCGGCCCAGGTCGTCTCCCAAAAGATCAGATGCCATCTCGGCCAGCGAGGGCATGAGAGTGACGATGCAACGCGCGGGAGTCGTCATGTCGATCGCAACGCCAGTCGAATCTACGATCGCCGCTTGAGCCCAGCTGAGCGTTCCCAGTCCAAGCAAGAGAGCCCAGGACAACCGGGCACGCATTTTTATCGCCCCGTCTTTCGGGTAGCGGCTTTGGGAGCGATGAGCGGAGCTTCGATGAGCCGCTCCCACTCGGGCTCGTGCCGATGCAAAAGCCAGATTACCCATGTTGCGGCGATCCACGCGTGAGCGCCCAAAGGATAAAAAAGCCCGTAGATCAGGGCCGAAAGTGCAATACCGCAAAGCGCTGCAAGCGCGAGGTCGCCCCTCACCCACCTGGCTAGTCCATACGCCGCGGCGCCCACGGCCGCGCTCCAGGGAGCCAAAATGGCCAACGCTCCTACAGACGGAAGAAGCCCAACGGGTCTTTGTGTACGGGCAAACGGCGAATAGCAGTGGCCCAGGTACAAGAGCAGCGAAAAAAGCCAGAGCTCGGACTCCGAGACGGAGAATCCAAAGATCTCTGCTCCTTGAAACTTCAGGACAGCCACCCAAAATACGGCCTTAGCAAATGAGAAGGCAGCGGCAGCGCGTGAGTTCTTGATCCATCGCGAAAAAGGAATCGCGCCGATCAAAACTGAAATAATGGCGCCGATCACCCCGTTCATGAGCGCTTACGGTCCTTGTGCTTGAGTCTCCAAACCAAAGCGGCGGTGGCCAATGCAAAGATGATGAGCGAGAGAAACTGGCTTGTGGACAGCACGTCTTCGATGATGAACCCGCGAATAAGATCTCCGCGAAACGTCTCGATGATGCTTCGGATAATCGGATAGGCCATGAAGTAAGTCAGGACGACCTGACCATCAAAGCGCTTGTGGCGCGTCACCCACAGCAAGCCTAAGAACAAAACACCCAAGGCGCCCGCTTCGTACAACTGGGTCGGATGAAGTGGAATTCCGCGCAAGGAGATGTCCACGAGATCCGAGTTGAGCTTGATGCCCCAGCTTGAACCCGTAGGCTTGCCGTAGCAGCATCCGGCCGAAAGGCAGCCGAAGCGCCCAAACATGTGACCCAAGACAAGCCCAGGGATCAGCGTATCCATCGTGCGCCAAAGGGGGAGCTTATACTTTTTGATGTACCAAACGACAAAGGGCATCACGACGATCGGGCCGCCCAAGAAGACCAGGCCGCCTTCCCAAACCCTTAGAATTCCCATCGGGTCAGCGACGTAATCCTGCCATCGCGTGATCACATACAGAGTTCGGCTCCCTAGAAAACCGATGAGCAAGCACCAAAAGGTGAGGTCTAAGGTGCGCTCGACATCGAGTTTGGCTCGAGTAGCGAGTTTTCGAATGACAGCAACCCCTACGAGAAACCCCACAGCAATCAAGAAACCGTAGGTGTGGATCGGAAGGGGACCTAGATTAAAGAGGATCGGATGCATGGGGCGAGTGTACGATAACTGCACGGAAAACAGAACGGGTTTGAGTTTGTGTTTCAGTCCAGTTTCAGTTGCAGTTACGGCGGCTTGCGACTTCTAAGACTGCTTTTCCGAGTATTTGACTTCGGACGCCCCCAAGGATACTGGCAGGTTCATGAAAACGACCCTTTTTGCGTTGATGAGTATTCTTTGTCTTGAGGCTTCTGCAGCGGATTTCGCGACCTTAGAGTCCCCGAATTTCCTCTGCAAGCTCGAGTCGCTTGCCCAGTTCAACTGCCGAAACACCTACGAGCGCGGCGGAGAGATCGCCATCTACACGACGCCGGGTCGCGGCGCCGTCCTTTACAACGTTTATGCGCGGGAGTCGGATCTGGGCTACCTGGCCAACGCCTACATCACGGAAAAGCCCAAGGGCAAATTCCTGGTCTCTCTCTCGCCCTTTCATCGGGGCCGCGATTTCTTTGAGATCGACACCAATACGGGGACGGGCACCTACGCTCGAAGAACCGATGCGATGTTCAATCCCGATGTGATCACTCGCGCTAGCCTCAGCGGCTGCAAGGTCCGAACGAAGGACGAGATCACGGCAGACCTCAAGCGCCTAGCAAGCTTCAGCGACGCGGGTTCGGTTACCACAGTGCCGGTCATCTGCACGGACTCCATGCAACGCAAGAGATAAGGCTGCCGTTTCAGAGGCAGTTTCAGTTTCTGTACCAGAACTGAAACTGTACTGACTCTCAAACTGCAGACTCAAGCTGGTCTTTATAAGGCTTGCTCGCAACGCACGCACAAATCGGGGTGCTGAGCGCTCTTTCCGACTTCGCGATCAAACGTCCAGCAACGCGCGCACTTCTCTCCTGGCGCGCGCTCAACGCGAACCGAGAGAGTCGCTCCCTGAGTGAGCTCAAGCTCGCTCACTAAGAATAGACGCTTAGGGTCTTCGCCCACGCCTCGCAGGGCATTGACAGCTTCTGCATCAGCAGCCAGAGATACACGAGCCTCTCGCGGATGACCGATGGTCTTGGCTTGCCTGGCGACTTCAAGCTCCCTGAGCACGGGCTCTCTGAGCTTCCAGATGGGCTCAAAGCTCTTTTCGATCTCTGCGTTTTTCCACTCGGTAAGCGCAGCGCGCGGCCAATCCGACAGGAACACGCTTGCTGGCTTGCCCTTCCACTGCGGAAGAAAACCCCAGAGCTCCTCAGCCGTGAATGAAAGAATGGGTGCTAAGCAGGTGGTCAGTGCTCGGCCAATTAAGAACAGCGCCGTTTGCGAGGATCTGCGCTCGCGACTCGCCTTACCTGCCGTATAAAGCCGGTCCTTGAGGATATCGAAATAAATCGCAGAGAGCTCCACGCCGCAGTAATTGACCAGCTCGTGATAGACGCGATGAAACTCGTAGCTCTCAAAAGAATCGGTGATGTGGCTTAAGGCTTCGGCCGAACGACTCAAGGCCCAGCGATCGAGCTTCCCTAGCTCGCTCACAGGCAGCGCGTCTTTATCTGGATTAAAGTCGCTGAGGTTGCCTAAGATGAAGCGCACGGTGTTTCGAATCTTGCGGTAGCTCTCCGAAACGCGGTCCAAGCTCTCCATCGAGAAGCTCACGTCATTGCGATAATCCTCAAGGCACACCCAAAAGCGCAGGATCTCAGCCCCATGGGTCTTCATCAAATCCAGAGGCGAGCTTACGTTGCCCTTGGATTTGGACATCTTTTTGCCGTCTTTATCGTTTACGAAGCCATGCGTAAGCACGGCTTTGAATGGCGCTCGGCCTCGCGTGGCGATAGCCGTAATCAGTGAAGTTTGAAAACATCCTCGATGTTGATCGCTGCCTTCGAGATAAAGATCAGCAGGCCAACCCAGCTCGCGCGCCTCGCAAACCGCAGCGTGGCTTACTCCTGAGTCAAACCAGACGTCTAAGATATCGGTTTCTTTTTTGAACTCTTTCTTGCCGCATGCGCCGCACTTGGCACCTGCTGGCAGGAGTTCCGCCGCGGGCTTGGTGTACCAAACATCAGGCCCGCTCTCGTGCACGAGATCCGCGACGTGATTAAACACCTGGGGCGTAGCAAGCGGCTCGTTGCAAGCAGTGCAGTAAAACACAGTGATCGGCACGCCCCAGACACGTTGCCGCGAAATGCACCAATCGGGACGGCCCTGAACCATTCCTAAGATGCGGTTAATGCCCCAATCCGGCACCCACTTAACCTGCCCGATGGCATCGATGGCCTGCTGCCTGAGCGTCGCACCCGATGGCGTGGTTTTTTCCATGCCGATAAACCATTGGGGTGTCGCTCTAAAAATCACTGCCTTGTTGCAGCGCCAGCAGTGCGGATAGCTGTGTTGGATATCATTGCGCGCCAGCAAGTTGCTGCGCTCCTGAAGCAGCGCGATCACCGGTTCGTTGGCTTCAAACACGGGCTTACCCAAAAACGAAGCGAACTCGCCCTGAGCAAACGCAGCGGTATAGCGGCCACGCTCGTCAACCGGCGCGTAGATCTCCAGTCCGTAGCGAGACCCCACTTTGTAATCGTCGACCCCATGTCCTGGAGCGGTGTGCACGGCGCCCGTACCGGCATCTGCTGTCACATGCTCGCCTAATACGACGAGCGATTTTTTGCCCGGAATGAAGGGGTGCTTGAGCCACTGCCTGTGCAGGTGCTCCGCGCCAAACGTGAGAACCGGCTTGGAGGGCTTTTCAAATCCTGCTGCAGCTTCAACCGCTGGCTGCAATGCCTTGGCCATGATCCAAAGCTCGGTGCCTTCAAGCGCGGGGGCTTCGATGGCGACGTATTCCATCTCAGGATGCATCGCCACGCCCAGGTTCGCCGGAAGCGTCCAAGGAGTCGTCGTCCAGATGATCACGCAAGCACGCGACGCTCCGACCGAATCGGCAGCTTTCTTGAGATCCGCGTAGTGCGAAAGCGCTTCGGAGGTCAGCTCGAACTTCACATAAATCGAAGGGCTCTTTTTGTCGGCGTACTCGATTTCGGCTTCGGCTAGCGCCGTTGCGCACGAAGGGCACCAATACACAGGCTTATTGCCCTTATAGAGCGAGCCGCGACCCGAGCACTTACCTAGCTCGCGAATGATGCTCGCGACATACTCAGGCTGCATCGTGGCGTAAGGATGATCCCAATCGCCAAAGATCTCCAGGCGCTGAAACTGCGACTTTTGGATATCGATGTGCTTTTGCGCGTACTCGCGGCAAAGCGCCCTGAGCTCAGTGACGGCGACTGAAGCTTTATCGCGCTTCTGCTCGCGCAGCTGTTTTTCGACGCCCAGCTCGATGGGAAGTCCATGGCAATCCCAACCCGGAACATAGGGTGCGTTAAAGCCGCTGAGGTTCTTGTATTTGATAACGACGTCTTTAAGAACCTTGTTGAGCGCGTGGCCGATGTGGATGTTGCCGTTGGCGTATGGCGGGCCATCATGAAGCAGAAACCTGGGTTTGCTCTTGTTCTTCTCGAGCATCTGCTCAAAGACGCGATCTTTGAGCCATCGATCCACTTGCTCAGGCTCACGCTGAGGCAACCCCGCCCGCATCGGAAATTCCGTCTGTGGCAGGTGCAGCGTGTCTTTGTAGTCCTTAGACTCCATCTTAGACCCAACCCCACAATACGATCCCGCGATCGAGCTTGCCTGCGAGCTTGGGGTCACGCTCCTGAAGGTGCGTGAACTCGTCGGGTGTCCAACACAGGACTTTGAGCAACTTACCCAGCGGGTGGCGCTCCGCCACGTGCTGAACTTCGTCTGGTTGCGTGGTGACGACAAACACATCGTAATCGCTATCGGAACGCGACTTGCCGGTGGCGCGACTGTTGTAAAGAACGCCGCGCGAGGAGACGGGTTGCAGCAATTCTTTTAAGGTCTCCAGATCACACACGGCGCTCACGCGTTTGAGCAGATGCGCCGTGGCGTTCTCGTCGTGAAGCCTGACTTCGCGTCGATTGTTCACGAAATCCACGAACCCCAACTCTTCTAGCTTCTCAAGAATCGCTAGCAATCCGGACGCCCCTCCCATCCCGCGCACGCCCTTGAGCCGCGAGGAAATGACCCTCGGGCTGAATGTCGTGGTGGATTCAGTCAACAGGAGCCTGAGTACTTTTTGCTCCGGCGTTTGGAACATCAGTGTCTCTAACGAAGGCTTAGCTTTTGCTACGCGGGCCATCTTTCCCCCAATTCATCGGCGATTTTACGAACGGCGTTTTCTTCATTGGATCCGAAAGCGTCGGTGGTGTGGCTATCGATGTCGATCTGGCCGCGGATCTTGCCCTTGCCGTCGCGGATGAGCACGACGAGCTCGGAGCGGGTTTCCAGACTGCACGAGAGGTAGTTATCCAACTTCCTCACATCAGGAACGTTTTGGTCTTGGCCTGTGGCCACCGCAGTGCCGCAAACTCCGCGGCCTACGGGAATGCGCGTGTGATCCGTCTCGGCGCCCAGGAACGGTCCCAACTCAAGCATCTTGCCCTTAAGCAAATAAATGCCCACCCAATTGAACTTGGGCGAGAGCGCCGCCACGTGACGTACGGCGGAACCTAAGGGTGATAAGGGGTCGTACCAGACCGGAAGGTCGGGACTCAGGGTGTCTCGAGAGACGGAGCGTCTTTTGGACGGCGCCATGCTTGGGGGTTCTTACCGTAAACAGGTGGCGAAAGTCTATTTGTTCCGCGCCAAAAGGGCCAAAGAAGCGAGCAAAACCGCGACGCCCACCCACTGCGCCGGGGCTAGCCGATCGCCCAGGAATACCCCTCCCCAGATGGCCGAAAATACCGCGGTCATGAGGTTCATCGTCGAAACCACGCCGGCCCGCGCATAGCGATAGGCCTGAGTCATGGCGATCTGACCCAAAGTCGCGCATGTTCCCATCGCCAAAAGGGTCATCCATTGCGCCTGCGTAGGAGCTTTCCACGCTGAAATGGCCGCCGGAAACGAAAGGATGGCCGAAATTCCTACAAAGTAGGCCACCACGATATTCACGCCCACCTTTGCTGTGGCCGCTCCCCGTGGGGTTGAGCTCCAACACCAGAGATAGCCCCACAAAGGACATTCCCATGAGCGCTAGACTCTTGGGCGCGTATCTCTCTTTGAGAAACAAAATGGAAAAAATCACGGTGAACAACGGCGCACACCAGCTAATCACCGAAGCGATCGTCAGCGGCAATTCTCGTAGCGCGTAGAACAGGGAGAACAGGCCCCCGAAACCGGCCAGGCCCCTGAGAAGCAGGATCTTGAGATGCCCACGAGGAAAGACACTTTCCCTTTGCCAAGCCATGAAGGCCAGCACGATCACGAGGTTAACGGCCGAACGAAAGAAAAGAATCTGAACCTGAGGAACTTCCCCTTCGAGCATCAACCGCTTAGCCAAAAGCCACATCGAGGAAAATCCGAAGCCGCTGAGCACCATCCACGCAAAAGCGATCCACGGCTGGTCGGGAAGTCGAAGCGAAGGCGAGCGCGGCATCTCCTAATAGGGTCGCGCCATTGGGGGCCCAGGTCAAATCTCAACGCCAAGCCGTGCCTGAGGGAAATTCTTTGGCACCACCCAATTCGACGGCCTTAAAGTCCACGCCCCCGTCCTTGAGCCTTTGGATAATCTGATCGAAGGCCCACTCCGGTGGCTTGTAATGACCGCTGGCCCGATTAATCCGAATCACCTTGCCGTCGCGAACCTCGATCTGCCCTGCTGCTGCGACAGCCATTCCGGCTGACAAACTGGAGTGATGAAAGGACCCGTATTCGTCTTGAGTCGAAATATAGATATTGCCCGCTGGGTCCATGACGTAGATGGCGACGATCTTGGTTCCATTGGATCTTGTTTCTTCGGTCGTCAGTGGGTCGCCGAAGGCATCGTAGATGATGCTGTCTTTGACTTTCACGCGATGAAACGTGCGTTGGTATTTATTGAGATACCGAACTTGGTTGTCAGGACCGTATGCGTGCGAGAGGCCTTTTTCTTCGCCACGATAAACGTAGTGCAGATCCACGGTCTTGTACGTCCTAACACTCGTGCTCTCGGGGTCGCGCTCACCCCATTTGAGCTGAGCCAAAACAGGCGGCCTGAGGAGCACTTGGAGCGCGGGGGCCTTGGGCGTTAAGAGTTTTTTGCACCAATCCCAAAAGCCTGCACGCGCCGGAGTGACGCCCAGCAGCGCGAAGAACAAGAGGAACTTCAGATACCATACGGAGCCTATCGGTCGATGCGCATCGCATTATTAACCCACGCTAAAAATGCTGCTATCTTATGGGGGATGCTGCTGCTGCTCGTACTTCTAGAATCGCTCTCCTGGGCCGGTGATGGAAAAACACTGACTCTTAAGATGGGCTTTACGGGATACTCCCAAACCCCGGGCGAAGAACGCCTGTGGAAGGGACCCACTCCGATCAAAACGGAAGCGTGGCCAAACACGAGCGGCGAAATCACACTCGATCTGGACAAGGAGTACAAAGGCTATCCCAAACCCGCCAACGATCCCAATGCTGACGCCTTGCTCATGCGCTGGGTTCGCACCAAAGAGATCGATGTGCTCTCACAAGCTTTTCATTGCGCAAACTCAGTGCGCAAAGTGGGCGCGTGCGAAGGCGATACGGCGCTAGATCTCGTAAATGCTTATCTGGCTTACCACAAGGAAGTCGGCGAATCGGATCTCAGGCACCGGCTCCCAAGGCCCTTTGCTCCAGGTGAAGTGCGGGGAGATGGTAAGAAAACCACGCGCGTCACTTTTGCGGCAGGCGCCCTGCTCGCTCGCTTAGGCCTTGAGGGCTTTGTGTGTGAACTCCCGAGCGGATTCTTTTCGAAATGGAAATGCTCGATTAAAAAGCCCGTCTCCTTGCCCACAGATGGCGCCACGGCAGCCGAAGGCGAGTGACATTTCTGGCACCCGCCTTGACCACCCCGCGCTCAAGCGCCTAAAACCTAGACACCTAAGGAGGCTCTATCAAGCCGCCCCTTCCGTAGAGGTGGGCACAGGGGTTGCAAACCCCTATCCTTTAGAGGAGAGGCGCCCATGTCAGAGCTCACCCCACTTTGGAGATTCCGCAAGCACCGCAGGGGATACTTTGAGACCTTAGCTCCTCGTCGCTTATTCAAAAATCTCGTCTTTGGCTTAGGCGCAATCATCCTGGGCGTAGGCGTCACGCAGGGATTCGCCCTCACTTTCGGTATCCCGCATGGCGTGGGTATCGCGCGCGCGGATATCTCCAGCGATACGGGACCCGATCCATTGGAACAAAAGCTCAAGCAAAGCACTCGCCTGAAACTGCAACAGGAGCTGAAGCTCACCGAAAGCCAAGTCAAAGCCAGCGAACTGGTCATTCAAGGCGGAACGTTTCGCGAAACGAGCGATTACTTTGGTTCCACCCGCTGTTACTTGCGCTTAAGGCCCAACGCAAAGCCTGCGGGCCTGCTTGAGATCTCCAAGACTCAAAACCAGTTCAAGCGCGGCTCCCGAACGCTGAACATCGAATTCGGAAAAAGCGCCTGGGCCGAACGCCTTAACTGCTACTCCGAAGGAACTGCGGCATTGAGCGTCAAGGAATTCGAAGACGCGATGGGGCGCATCCTGACGGTTGACCAGCACGCCAGCCGCTGAGAGGATGCGGGCCATGTCGCCCGGCCTCAAACCCAAGAACGAAATCCGGATCTTCACCGACGGCGCGAGCTCCGGAAATCCCGGCCCCTCAGGCTGGGCAGCGATCCTATCTTGGCCCGATGGCAACGTGCTTGAGATCGGGGGGTATGAGGCGCGCGCCACGAACAATCGCATGGAGCTGCTCTCGTGCGCCGAGGCGCTCGAACGCGTCGTGGATTCGGGCGTTCACGCTCCGATCTTGGTTTTCTCGGATTCGACTTACGTCATCAAGGGTGCCACGCAATGGTCCGCACGCTGGGAGGCCGCGGGCTGGCCCGAGGACCTCGCAAACCGAGAGCTGTGGAAGCGGCTGCGGGCGCTTCACCTCAAGCTCAGACCTCAATGGCAATATGTCCCAGGCCACGCAGGTGTGCCGGGCAATGAGCGAGCGGATGAGATCGCGGTGGGTTTTTCGAAAGAAAAAAACGTGAGCCTGTATGACGGACCGGTGAGCGGCTACGAGTTCGATCTTCAGGCCACGGCAAGCGCCACGGCGCCGACGGATGCGGCCAAGCCCAAGGGAAAACCTTTTTATCTAAGCCTCATGAACGGAAAGCTTGCTCGCTACTCCACTTGGAGTGAATGCGAAGCGCAGGTCAAAGGCCGCCCGGGCGCGCGCTTCAAGAAAATCGAAAGCCCAGATGAAGAAGCCGAGACGCTGGCTCGCTGGGGGTTTAAGCCTTAGATCCCGTTGTAGCGGGACACCACCCAGGCTTTGGCCCCAGGCGATCGGGAAAGCCTCGGCAGACCTCTGGCCTCTTGCCATAAACCGTACACAGCCGGGTGCGTGCGCCTAGATTAATGCAATCTCCATTGGGCCTTTGCGCGAGTACAAACACTTGGGATGAGGAGATGTAAGCCTGAAGCTTCTTTTCTTTAATGAGTCGCTTGGCTGTTTTCTCAAACGAAGCTGCGACCTCTCTTCGCGCGCCCAACCCAAGCGAATGAGATCCACGGCGCTGACCTCCACAGGAAGCTGGCAGCATTGCGCGCGGCAGCCTTCGCACATTCCGCTTTTGTACTTCACCCAAGTAGATGGCCGACCTGGATCGGGAATTTCGTCTTGTGCTTGATCCATAGCTCGGATTCCGTTACCTCCAAAGGACCCATGTTAGCACCCAAAACCTTTGATCCCAATGCGGCAGCCGCTCCCGGAAGCGGTGTTTTTGGCCTTCCCTTCACTCCGGACGAAGCTCGCATGGTCTTGATCCCCGTTCCCTGGGAAGTGACGACCTCCTACGGCGGGGGAACAGCCCAAGGGCCCCAAGCCATCTTAGAGGCCAGTGCCCAGGTGGACCTCTTTGACTTGGATGTTTCCAATCCTTACGAGCCTGGGATCGCGATGCTGCCCATTCCAACGAAAATCCGGGCGCTCAACCAAAAACTCAAGCCGCTGGCCAAGCGCGTAATCGCTGCAGGCGGCTCCGTGCAAGGAAAAAAAGCCCTGCAAGCGGCGCTCAAGCAGGTGAACAAAGGCGGCGAGCAGCTCAACACCTGGGTTCGGGGCGAAGTGCTCAAACAGCTCGAAGCAGGCAAGATCGTAGGCTTAGTCGGCGGAGACCACTCCATTCCGCTAGGAGCCTTCGAGGCGGTCGCTGCACGCGAGGGGGATTTTGGAATTCTTCATTTCGATGCCCATAGCGACACGCGCCAAGCTTACGAGGGCTTTGAGTTCTCCCACGCCTCGATCTTTCATAACGCGCTGGAGCGCATTCCTAAGATCCAAAAGCTCGTGCAAGTCGGCATTCGAGACATGTGCGAGCAGGAAGCCCAGTTCGTCGAGCGCCAGGGAAAGCGAGTCGCGCTGTTCACGGACCGCGCGCTGCAGGAATCCAAGCAGAGTGGCGCTTCTTGGAGCGCGATCGCCTCGCGCATCGTGTCCGAGCTTCCGACACGCGTTTGGATCTCGTTTGACATCGATGGCCTGGATCCCGCTTTTTGCCCTCACACCGGCACACCGGTGCCAGGCGGGCTTGCGTTCACTGAAGCCGTCGCCCTCATTCGCGCTTTGGTTCAAAGCGGAAGACGCATCATTGGATTTGATCTCAATGAAGTGGCTCCTAATCTTCGCGACCGCGATGACGAATGGGACGCAAACGTCGGAGCTCGGTTGCTGTATAAGCTTTGTGGATTTACTTTCGCCAGCCTGGGGATGTGCAGGCTCCAAAGCTCATCGCTCGGCCCTCAGCTTCCGGGGTCGCGGGCGTGAGAAAAGTCCTCGGTGCGGGTCTCTTAATGGGGCTAAGCGCCAGCTGCGCTACCTTGCACGGAATCAATACGCCTCTCACTTCGCTTGAAACGCCTGAGGTGGTAGGCCGGGACGCCAAGAAGCGAAACAAGATCCGAGTGGAAGCGCACATCCACGATGCGGCTACGTTTGTATATTCTCCGGACGTCCTGACGACGCCCATCACGCCGCTCACCCCGACGATCGCGGGATTTTTCATCACACCTTCGGGCGATATCGCAGTGGGGTTAGCGGATAGCTGGGACGCCGCGCTGAAGCTCGGTTGGACCATACCCACGCGAGTACAGGTCAAACACCAATGGCTTGGTAACGGCAGACACCTGGCGAAGAAGGGCAATTTTGCCGTCGCTTCTTTGCTCGCTGTGTTGATCGCCTACGACAATAAGGTGCTGCAGGACAACACCAATGGCCAAGCCATCGACAGCACGATTTGGTACGGGGGCGACACGCAAAGCTCCGTAGGTTACCGCATCATCGACCCCCTTTTCGTTTATGGCGGCGTCAGCTTCACGGTCAACGCGGGCTTTGCCACGCTCTCGCGCACGCCCATCGCAGGGGGAACGACAATTCAGACGTTTCATACCTGGGGAATTCAAACGAGCACGTTTGCGGGAGTGGAGTTCAGTCCAGGAATCGCAGCTGGGATTTTCTTTCGCCTCGAGGGTGGGGCGGCATACTTGCTGTCAGGTAACGCCGCGCGCTTCCTGCCTACGATGGGGCTGCAGGCGGGCCTTCATATTTAACGCTTGTTGACCGCCCCCCTTTTCTCCTGATACCAAGAAATCTCTCAAAGAGACCCGGGGGGGAATCCTTGAAGCTCAGTGCTGTAGCTAGCTCTATCTTATTTATCGCCGCCGGTGCACACGCCGCTCCGACATGGAGATCTTTGCCCGTGCTTCCCATGGACGCGGCGGCATGCGCGGAACGCTACACGACCAAAGAAATCTTAGAGATGAGCCAGATTCTCTCGGCCCGCTTAGGCGTAATGATCGCAGCGCTCGAGAACCAAAACCATTCCGCCCGCGCCGAAGTGCTCAGGAGCATCGCTTCACCCCTCAAGGAATTCGAAGCAAAACGATCCCCGTGGATATTCGAAAAGCGAAACTGGAACACCGGCTGGTGTGTGAACATCATTGCCGTAGTCGCACAAATGGATCAGCTTTCTTACCAACTCGGGGTGAGTGACGTGCACCGAGTGATCCAAAATCAGTCGTGGCAAAACCGTCTCTTTAGGCTCTTCGAGACACGCCAAAATAACCCGTGGCTCGAAGCCATGGGCACGGACTTGCTGACCCCAGCCATTGCCACTCTCATCGCCTCTCGCTTCCTGGACGAAGGCCGCATCCAGCTTGATCTTCAAATCGGTTTGCCTCGTCAGAGCTCACGCAACCTCCAGCTTGGACGCATCGCAGGCACGCTTAAGTTCGGAGAGAAGCAGACGACTTTTTTTGCGGAATTCGCCACAGGACTACACGGTCGCTTAGACGAACGCGCAATCGAAGCTCTGATCCGAGAACGCAGCTGGGTAAAACCCTTGGCCCAATCCCTGGATCAGGCGGTACGCGCCCTTTTGCCAAAGGCCGTCGCCTCTTTGAGGCATGACGAATGCAGCTCGATCCTAGAGGCTATTCCTCAGCCAAAAACGGGTAACGATAATCCTTAGGCGGCTCAAGCGTCTCTTTAATTGTCCGAGGCGAGAACCACCGGTACAGATTCAATGGGCTTCCGGCTTTGTCATTCGTGCCGCTTGCTCTGCCCCCGCCAAACGGTTGCTGAGCAACGACCGCGCCCGTGGGCTTATCGTTGAGATAAAAATTGCCCGCCGCGTGCCTGAGCACCCGACTCATGCGATCTAACTCGGCGCGGTCTTGCGAAAACACCGCCCCAGTTAGCCCGTAAGCAGAACTCGATTCACAGAGCTGAAGCGCCTCTTCAACCCGAGCGTCGTCATAGACGTATAGGCTCAGTACCGGTCCAAACAGCTCATCCGTCATGGTGCGATACTTGGGGTCAGTCGTTTCGAGCAACGTAGGCTCAATGAAATACCCTCGCTTGGAATCCCCTCTGCCACCGGCAAGCACCTTAACCTTTGAAGAATCCGCGCGCGCTTGATCCAGATAACCTGAGATCTTCTTGAAAGATCGCTCATCGATCACCGCATTGACGAAATTCCGAAAATCCCTCACGTCTCCCATTTTAAGTCCGCGCGCCTGCTCCACGAGCGGGCCTTGGATCGCGCTCCACACGGAGCGTGGGATATAAGCGCGTGAGGCAGCCGAGCATTTTTGTCCTTGGTACTCAAAGGCTCCGCGAATGAGCGCCGTTGTGAGCGCCTCGCGATCAGCCGAAGGGTGCGCGAACACGAAATCTTTTCCGCCTGTTTCACCCACGAGGCGCGGATAGGCACGGTAGCGGCCCAGGTTCTCTGCAGCCGTTTTCCAGATCCACTGAAACGTAGGCGTGGAGCCCGTGAAGTGCACCCCAGCAAGCTCCGCATGAGAGAGCACCGCCTGCCCAAAATCAGGGCCTTCGGCTCCCAGCATATTAATGACGCCAGCAGGGAGGCCCGCCTTTTCAAAAAGCTGGTACGTATAGTGCGCAGCAAGCATCTGCGTGTCAGATGGCTTCCAGACCACGGTGTTGCCGAGCATCGCCGGCGCGGCTGGCAAATTGCCTGCTATAGCTGTGAAATTAAACGGCGTGATTGCCGCTACAAACCCCTCGAGAGGCCGCCAGTCCGTAGAGTTCTTGATTCCCGGAACCGAAATGGGCTGAACCTTTAAGATGTCCGCATAGAACGCCACGTTGAAGCGCAAGAAATCAATGAGCTCGCAAGCCGCGTCGATCTCAGCTTGATAGGCGTTCTTGCTTTGTCCCAGCATCGTAGCGGCGTTGAGCGTCTCGCGCCAAGGACCTGCCAACAGGTCTGCGGCCTTCAAGAAGATCTCAGCGCGATGCTCTGGCTTGAGGTTCTCCCACTCGGCTTTGGCCTTAAGCGATGCTTCGATGGCCTGCTGAATCTCAGCGGGGCCGGCCAAATGAAATTCGGCCAGAACATGCCCATGGTCGTGCGGCATGACGACTTTGCGTGTGCGGCCCGTTCGCACCGCGCGACCCCCGATGTAGCAAGGAATCTCCACGCGCTCTTTGGACATTTCATCTAAACGCTTCTTGAGGCGCACACGCTCAGGACTACCAGGCGCATAGGTCAAAACCGGTTCGTTTACGGGCTTAGGAAAATTCATGGCCGTCTCCTATCTCCAAAGGGCTCGCATGCCCAAGAACAAGCTCAGCGCGTAAAAAATCACGCTCACGATCGGAAACTCTCCGATCCGCGACTCCGAAGGAGCCGTTAGTGCCATCGTGCCCGCGATGAGCAACCCGATGCACAAGAAAGCCTGCGTTTGGCGTTGAGAGCCGCGATCCAGCTGCTCACGCAAATCGGCTAACTGGGGAAGCTTGAGCTCCAGCGCGAAATCGTTGGCATTGAACTTTCGGAGCATCCAACGCAGTTGGCGCGGAAGCTCCTTGGCTAACGCCGTGAGATCGCGCCCGAACCAAAACAGGTCCTTGCTGATGCGCTCAGGCGTGTAGCGCGACCAGACGATGTGCTGAATCACTTCCTGACCCATGGCAAGCAGGTCAAACTCAGGATCTAAGGTGCGTCCCATGCCTTCGATGGTGAGGATCGCCTTAAAGACGATCATCCAGTCACCGGGCACTTGGATGTGGTAGCGCGTGGCGATCCTCGTAGAGTCAATGAGGATCTTGCCCATGTTCATCTCTTTGAGCGAAAGACCCAAAAAGGGCGAAAGCGTGTTGAGCACCTCGCGCTGAAAACCCTCGAAATCAATCGAAGCGGAAGCGGACCCGAGTTCTGCGTACTGATAACAGAGGTTCTCGAAGTCCTGGGAGATCAGAGCGGTGGTCATGCTCACCATTTGATCGCGCGAACGCTGCGAGAGCCTTCCTACGATGCCAAAGTCGATGATGCCCAGTTGCCCAGTGGGCAATACGAAAAGATTTCCGCCATGCAGATCGCCGTGGAAAACCCCGTCAACCAAAACGGACTTCATGAACGCGCGCGCGCCCACGGCCACAAGCTTTCGGCGATCCACTCCCGCCGAATCCATGGACTTGATGTCATTGACCTTGATTCCCTCGAGCTTCTCCTGCGTAAGAACCTTGTGCGTAGAGTGCGATTTGTAGAGCCTTGGGATGACGATCCCTTCGAACTCAGCCAGATTTTTGGCCATGAGGCTCATATTGTTGGCCTCAATCACGAAATCCAGCTCCTGGGAGAGCGTCCGCAAAAACTCGTCCACAAATGTCGTAGGCGAGATTACGCGCGTCTCAGGCACGTAACGCTCAAGCAATCCCGCGAGGAAACCCAGCAGCGAGATGTCTTGATGGATCACACCGCTGATATCAGGGCGTTGAACCTTGACGACCACTCGCTCGCCCGTGGGCAGTACAGCAGTGTGGACTTGAGCGATGCTAGCCGAAGCAAGCGGCGTCTGATCAAAGGATTCAAAGGCGTCTTCGATCGAGCGGCCCAGTTCTTTTTCGACCGCAGCTCTGATCGTTTCAAACGGCAGGGGCAAAACGCTGTCCTGAAGCTTGGTGAATTCTTCGATGTAAGACTCAGGCAACAGATCCGAGCGCGTAGATAGAAGCTGACCCAGCTTCACGAACGTGGGTCCAAGCTCCTAGAATACGAAACGCAACCGTTCGCCCGGGGATTTATCCGCCTGAGTTTGCGCGTAAGTCGCTAATCGATTCGGAAGAAATTTGCCTAAGCCAAGCTTGTCGACTACGTCCACGAAGCCGTACTTGGCCATCACCGCCAGGATTTGCCGGAGTCGTGAGACGTTCTTGACTGCTTGCCCTAGTTGTCGGCCGGTGCGCAGCCACTTCATGCAAGACCCTACCCGACAAGCACCCTACTCTGGGCGCCCGGGATTGTCGACCACGCGGAAGTCGATTTGCCTGCGTTCTAAATCAGCTCGAAGCACCTGGACTTTGACTCGATCACCCATTCGAAACTGCCTCTTGGAGCGCCGGCCCACGAAAACCATGCGGTCTTCGTTATATTCGTAAAAATCGTCGTCAAAGCTGTCCTTGTGGGCCATCCCCTCAACATAGGGCTCATCAAGTGCGATAAAGATTCCCATTTCGGCCATGCCCGTGACTTTACCCAAAAACTCATCGCCCACATGCCGGTGCATGAGTCTGACTTGCTTGAGTCTGATGGCCTCGCGCTCGGCATCGGCAGCCAGTCGTTCGCGGTAGCTGCAGTGTTCGCAGACCATCGTTAGATCCTCTTCGATCGTCTGACGCTCGTCGCCCTGAGGGGCACCCCTCTTTTCGCGCTCCCTTCGCATGGCCATTCGGAGCATGCGGTGAACGACCAAATCGGGATAGCGCCTGATGGGGCTCGTAAAATGGGTGTAAGCCTCCGAGGCTAGCCCATAGTGCCCGCCATGAACCGAGCTGTAGACGGCTTGCTTCATGGATCGCAGCAACGACGTATTGAGCAGGTCTTTTGCTGGGTGCTCCTCGAATTTTTTAACCATGTCGGCAAGCACCTTAGGTGGAATGCCTTCTTCGGCTTTGAATTCCACACCCACCGTGCGGGCTAGCGCTTGAAACTTTTGAAGCGATTGGATCGAAGGCTCATCATGAACGCGATAAACAAAGGGGTACTCGCGTTCGAGCATCCACTCGGTAACCGATTCGTTGGCTGCAATCATGAACTCTTCGATGAGTCGATGCGCGTCGAGCCTACCGCGATTGGCGATCTTAATGACTTCGCCGTCAGGCGAACAAACGACCTCGCTCTCGGGTAGCACAAAATCTATCGAGCCTCGGTCCACACGTGCCTGCCTGAGCAGGTGATACAGATCAAAGTGCGCGGCAAACTCCCACTTTGGATCGTTTCCGTGCTGCTTGAACTCGGCTTCGATCTCGTTGTAAGTCGCGCGCCTGCGACTCTCGATGACAGCTTCGAAGAGCTCGGTTTTCTTTTTGCGCGCGGTCGTACCATCTAACTCGATACGAGAGACCATGGCCATGCGCGGCTCGTTTGGCCTTAAGCTACAAAGCACCTCGGACAAAGCCCTAGGCAACATATGAAACGCGCGTTCCGGAAAATACACGCTCGTGCCTCTCGCGCGGGCGTCGCGATCCAGCGCCATGCCTTCGCGCACGTAATGGCTCACATCGGCGATGGCCACCCAAAGCACGAAATCCTTGCCCTTGCGCTCGACATAAACGGCGTCATCAAAATCCCTAGCCGTCTC
>JBGAWT010000258.1:0-3690 GCA_044227445.1 Bdellovibrionia bacterium
CCCAGAGAACAAGAAGGCATTCCAAGACATCGTCATGGAGTCCTTCAAGAAGTTCGAACAAGAGAACATCGCGCGCTACCAAGCTCGCATGGAAAACGAAAAGAAGGTCAACGCCCGTTCATTGGCGGACTTCCATAATCCAGGCAACCTGGAGCCGATGCTCCATGGGGACCTGAGCATGGCGGACGCCGAACGCGTTTTCGCCCGCGGCATTCGCTCGACTAAGAACGGATTGGTCCACACGCTGGATTCGCGCGTCGATGAGATCAATCGCTTGCTGGCCAACATCGGCGGCTTCAGCGCTCAGATCAAGAGCACGTTTGCCCGAAGCACCGTAGTGTTCTTGGAGCAGGAAGACCCGAAGTACAACTACCGTGAGCGGCTGATCTTCTCGATCAACCTGCCCAACTACGAGCTCAAGCGCCAATGGGACCACTCCGAAGGCGCCGCGGCCAAGAAACTCGATGACGGCCGCACGACGCTGCAAGCGACGTGGGATGACGCTATCAACGCCTTGGCAGGCACGGTCGAAAAGGCCGGCCTCAGGCCCAAGTACTGCAAAAACGATCGCCACTTCGGCCGATTCGTCATGAAGCAGGACCTACGCTCCGTGGGCAACCTGCCTGACGAGTACTTCTCCTTTACCTTGGACTACAACACCGAGGAAAAGATCGCCGAGATGTGCGAGCCCTACAACAAGGTGCTTGGCGAATACAACGCCAAGATCGCCAAGTTCGAAAAGAAGCTCGACAACATCCCTGAGAACTCGCGCTCTGAGAGCCACATCGCACTCAAGCAAAAGTACATGGACATCGTTCAGGAGCGTGACTTCTTCGTCGCCAGCACGCCTGACCCGAACCAATTGGACGAAGGCTTGTTGTTCGTGATCGAAGTGTCGACCTTGAAGGACTATCACCTGGTCAAGGATCGCATGCAGTCGATCATGACTCGCTACATCTTGTACCTATCGAAGATCGCCGCCAAAGAAGCGGAAATGGATCCCGAGCTCGAGTACCAGATGATCATGAACCACAAGCAGCCACATAAGCCCACGAAGGCTGCTGCTAAGGACGAGCCGGTGTTTTCGGAAGAAGACATCAACGCTGTGCCTCAGTACGCCATCGACGCTTCGCTGCTTAAACCCGTAACGCCTCCGCCAGCACCTCCTGCTGCGGTGACAGGCCGTCCCTCGGGTCGGAGCAAGAAAGCGGCTTAAGGCTCATTGCGCCGCAGTGGCTGCGGTGCGTTAGTGGGCTTCAAAACGCCTAAACACTCTCTAGATATGGGCCGATACGTAGAAGCCTATGTCTAGAAAACCTCTGACTCGTATGCCTTTGGCCCAGGATGACACTGCGTGGATGCGTTGGCTGGACCAATGCATCCCGGATCGCAAAGCGTTGAATCAGATTCGCGCAGCCCTAGATAAAATCGAAAAATGCTGCATCGCCACGGATCGCGGCATTTCGCTAGCCGACGTCATGAACGATCCGGCCAACAAGCAGTCCATGGCCAAGGCCTTTGGAGGCTCGGGCAACTTGCCGCTTGCGATGCAGGTGACCTTCAAGATCGCGCTTCAAAATCACGCGATCCAGAACTGGACCCTAAAAAAAGCGATTGCCGATCCCAAGCGCATCGAGTTTTTGCGTCGCACGTTAGCTGGCTGGAAGCAGTTTGACATGACGATGGTTTTTCAGGTTTTCGAGAAGGGTAAGAAGGTTCCCTCCCAAATCTGCGTGATCAAGCCCTCCAGCGTTTCTGACTGGCAGGGGTTGGGCGAGTTGCCCGCTTCGACACTCGTAACGGCTTACGTCAAAACAGCGGGTCCAAAGCGCTCCGCCTCCGAAGAAGAATTGGCGCTCGAGCGCATCGGCGCGATTTTAGACATCGTTCAAAATCGCGCGGATCTCAGAGACGAGATGTCAGCTCCGCGTGGCGCTCCAGCCGCAGCACCTAAGCCTGCTGCAGCCAAGCCCTCAGCCCGTCCCCCTGCGCCGCCTAAGACTAAGCCTCGAGTGACGATGCCACGTCCGGTGGGATCGCCCTTCGGGAAGAGCAAGATGGGCAATGTAGGTGGTGAGCTTTCGTTCAGCCTTCCTGTGGTGATCAACAAGATGGATACGTTTGTTCACGCGGGCAACGCGCACATCATCGTCAATCACTGCAGCGATTATCCAGGTCGCATCCAGATGTGCGTGATGCGCGGCGAGAAGCAAAAAGTGAATATGGATGCCGACTCCATTTGGAGCGCGGAGATCCGAAACGGCGAAACGGTCGTCTATGAGTTCTATGGTCCGAAGCCTGACGACGCGTTCGTTAAAGAACTCGCCAAGCGCACCAACAAATACACGCAGATGGACAAGGTAGGCGGCGAATGAAGGGTCGTTACTTCTGGCCAATCGATACAAGCGTCTCTGCGGTGGACCTGAGGGCCTATCGCCAAGGAAACGCTCCCGACTCTTCGCTCGTGCGCTGGGTTGACCTTGTCGACCGAAAGGTTCCGGTCACGCCCAAGACTTATCTTTCGCCCGCGTGCCTTGAGATCGCTGATCAACGTCCAGGTGGAACTTTCTTAGGCGAACTTGATCAAATGATTACGCGTTTGGAACGAGCGACGCATCGGACGTTTGGGCATGGAGACAAACCGCTGCTCCTGACTCTGCAGGGCGACTTGCAGGGCGCGATCCGAAGCATCGGCATGACTCCCGATACGCTCTCGAAGCTCGTGCACCAGTCGGGGCACAAGATCGTTTTCCCGCTGTACGTGGATTTCCTGGAGACTTTCTCGAGCCTCGTGTTGCGCTGTCCGCACATCGACTTCAGAAAGACGTTTTCGCTCGCTCAAGACCGCGAGAAGGCTATCGACGGCGTGCAGGACCTTGAGATCTCCCGCATGCTCTCGTTGGGCGAGCAGTACAAGAATCTCGTAAGCCAGAAGATCGGCCGCGGGTTTCCGGATGCGCCTGAACAACAGCTGCTTGCAGCGATCATCCACTGCGTGCGAACGGCCAAGAACTGCGGTGGGGATGAGATCTTCATTCACACGCAATCCTTGCGTTCGGCCTTTGGCCAGTCCGCGCACGGACTGGTTTATACGCGCAATCCCTTTACGGGAAAGCGCGATGTCTACGGCGTCGCCCAAGCGGGCGAGGATGCCAAGAAGTTTCCTTTGGAGTCCACCGGCACCGGTCAATCTCTTCAAGAGAAGTTCGCAAGCGTTTACGGGCAGCTCACGAGGCATTTGCCGCAGATCGAAGCTTCGTTCAAGAAGGTGGTCGAATCCGAATTCGTCAGCAACGAAGACGGAGAGATCGTTTTCCTGGCTTTTGACGGTGCAGAGACGACGGCGCGCGCTTCGGTGGTTTCGGCAATCGAGCTCAATGCGGATGGAATTCTGACTGACTCCGAGGCTGTCCAACGATTCAAGCCTGCTGATATCGAGTCCTTGCTTCACCCCACCTTGGACGACGCTTCTCGTGCAGCGCTTACTGACCTGGGATCAACGGGCGTAGCCGCAGCACCCGGAACTGCAGTCGGTCACGTGTTTTTCAAGATGGCCGACGCGATGGATTTCTTTAAGAAGGCCGAAGCTTCGGATCGCAAGATCATCCTGATTTGCGATGAGCTGCTCATCAGCGACACGCCAGGGCTTGGGATGATCAGCGGGCTGGTGACTAAGGCCAGCGGCATCGC
>JBGAWT010000259.1:0-3690 GCA_044227445.1 Bdellovibrionia bacterium
CTCAACGTGATTGATGCTTCGAACAAGGATGAGAACTACTTCTCAGTGATTTCCAAGCTCATTGAGATGTCGCGAGCCAAGTCCATTGACCTTCCCGAAACAGTGATCGCGGATACGGAGTTTTTCGTCACCATCGATAAGCCCGAGGCGGCAGAGCGACGAATCGTTGAGTTCACGAAGACCAACGGAAATTTCGATATCGTGATGTTCTATTATCTCGCGCTCGCCTACTTTGCCCGCGGAGACTCGTCTTCTGCCGCGCGCTACATCTCCAATATTCCAGACAACAAAGCCTTCTCGCCTAAGGTGTTTTACCTTCGCGGGCAGATTGCTGAAAAAACGGGAGACAATGATCTTGCGTTCATCGAGTACCAAAAGGGACTGAAGATCAATCCCAAGCATGCACGCTTGCATCTAAGGCTTGCGGACGTGCTGTACAAACGAAATCAGATCAAAGAGGCGCAACCCAGCCTCGAGTTTTTACTCGCCAACACGCGCCTGCTTCCACCGCAGGAGCTGGGGCTTGCCTACTATCTTCACGCCCAGTTTGCCGAGACTCTTCAGCGCTGGTCTGTAGCGCTCTCTGACATGGAGCGTGCGGTAAGGTTGGACCGGGAAAACCCCGATTATCTTTTGGAGCTCTATACGCTTCGAGCCAAGGCGGGAGATTCCGTCCAATCGTTGCAAAAAAACGCGCGGATGTACTATTTTCTGGGCGAGGGCGAAAAGCTGCGCAAGATCGGCCGCTATCAAGAGGCGCTCAATCAATTTCTTCAAGCCAGGCAATCTGACGACGCCTCTCCTCTTCCGCTAATAAAGATCGGCGACATGTTCACGCAGATGCGTGATACGGCCAACGCGAGGCTCAACTACCAGCTTGCGGCACAGCGTGCACCCGAGAACATCGACATCTGGTCCAAGTACATCCACGCGCTCATTGAGAGTTATGAATGGGAAGACGCGCAAAAAGCGATGAACCGTTTTAGGCAGCTTCCTGTTTCCCAAAGTGCGGTGGATAAAGCCGCCGCCGATTTGTACGCCAAGCAAGGCAAGCACGCCGAGGCACAGGTTTTTTACAAAAAAGCCATGGGTCGGGAGACGATCGATTCGACGGTCTATATCGCCTACGCCAAAAGCCTTATCGCCACGCAAAAGTACAAAGAAGCGCCCTTCTTTTTTGCCATCGCCCGAAGATTTGATCCGTTGAACGTCGACGCGGTGATCGGAACCGCGCGTTGCGTTTCGGCCACTGAATCCATCGATCGCGCCATTAGCCTGCTACAAGATGAGCTCAATAAAGGTGCCGGCGCGCGCGCGGAGCTTCTTGCTGCTGTTGCGGAATTTCAGATTCAAAAGGGAAATTGGACTGAGGCGCAAGCCAACGTCAAACTCGCCATGGATGCGAATTCGGATTTTGCTTACCCTTGGTTGCTTCAAGCCAAGATCCATTTGAATGACGAAGGTCGCAAGCGCGATGCCGTGGACAAAGCGCTTGCCGCATTTAAGTCCTTCTCGGATCGCAATCCATCGGACCCTACCGGTTATATGGAGCGCTATCAGCTTTTCATGCGCAAGAAGCTTTTTGACCGGGCGGCAGAGGAGCTTCGTAAGGTCTATGCCGTTTATCCGAAGTATCCGGATCTCCATTACCTCAAGGCCGTGCTTTACGTCGCCCAAGGCAATGACCAGGCTGCGGTGGACGAGTTTCAAATCGAGCTTAAGAACAACCCCGGACACGTCAAGGCGCTCATCGAACTAGGCCGCGTCTACCTCAATAACAAGCAAGCCGACAAAGCAGGCGAAGCCTTTGGGCGCGCCATGCAATCGGCGCCAGGGGCCGCGGAGCCGAAGCACTTGGCCGGCTGGGCCAATTGTCTTCAAAAGAACTATCAAGCGGGCGTAGCCTTGTTGCGCTCAGCAGCCCAATTGGACTCAGGCAATGCCCTCATCTATAAACGCTTGGGAACGTGTGCAAGCGAAATGGGCGATCGCGCGATGGCCTCCGAATCCTTCCGAAAGTACATCCAGATGGAACCCGATGCGCCGGACCGGGCTTATTTCGAGCGGTTTTTGTAGCTTCTTTGCGAGTACCGGACTTCCTCCTCCATTTACCCTGTGTTAGGGTCTGACCCGTTATGTTGGATCTTTCCTACTTCCAAGACCAGGTCGGCGCTCTAGAGGCTGGCCTCAAGAAGCGCCATGCCTCGCTTGATCTGGTGAGCCAGGTGGGCGCGCTGGCCAAGCGCCGCAAAGAGCTCATTCATGAGACCGAGGCGCTCAAAGCTCAGCGCAATCAAGTTACTCAAGAGATCGCGGGGCTCAAAGCGCGCGCTAAGCAAGATCCTGCGGCAGCCAAAGAGGCCGATGCCAAGGTTGTGGCGATGCGCCAAGTCGGCGATCGCATCAAGGCGCTAGACGAAGAGCTCAAAGTCGCCGAAGAGCAGGTGCGCGACTTAGCGCTTCGAATTCCCAATCTTCCCCACGAAAGCGTTCCAGAGGGGGCCGACGCAGCAGCCAATGTCGAGGCACGTCGTTGGGGTAAAGCGCCCGTAGCAAACTTTAAGTTTAAGGATCACGTCGAGCTCGGCGAGCGGCTTGGCATTTTGGATTTTGAGCGTGCGGGCAAGATGTCTGGTGCCCGTTTCGCCGTTTATCTTGGAGCGGGCGCCGCGCTGGAGCGCGCACTGATTCAGTTCATGCTCGATCTTCATACGCGCGAGCACGGCTATAACGAAGTGATTCCTCCCTTTTTGGTCAATCGCGCGGCGATGACCGGCACGGGGCAGCTTCCTAAGTTTGAAGAAGATCTTTTTAAGACCGGCGTGGCGGATCGCGAGTTGTTTTTGATCCCCACCTCCGAAGTGCCACTCACCAATCTGCATCGTGAAGAGATCATCGAGCCAGGCACCTTGCCTCGTTATTATACGGCTTACTCCCCTTGCTTTCGGAGCGAGGCGGGCTCATACGGGCGTGACACGCGCGGATTGATTCGCCAGCATCAATTTCAAAAGGTCGAGCTTGTTAAGATCGTCGAGGCCGAGAAGTCTTTTGATGAGCTTGAGTCGATGGTGCGTAACGCCGAGACCGTGCTTCAACGACTTGAGCTTCCGTATCGCGTGATGGCGCTTTCGGCAGGCGACATGGGATTTAGCGCAACCAAGACTTACGATTTGGAAGTTTGGCTTCCCGCGCAGGACGCTTACCGCGAGATTTCCTCTTGCTCCAACTGCGGGGATTTCCAGGCCCGTCGCGCGCAGATTCGCTACAAGACCGAGGCGCAGGGCAAACCCAAGCTTGCGCATACACTCAACGGTTCGGGCCTTGCGGTCGGACGCACCTGGATCGCGATTTTAGAGAATGGCCAGAACGAGGCGGGCGAGGTTCGTATTCCTCGAGCGCTGAATCGTTATCTGGATGGGGCTAAAGGCTTTGTAAAACGCGGCGACGACCTCTGGATCACTCAATCGAAGTGATCTGGCGCCTGCGTTTTTAGTGCGGAGAGATGGCGGAGTGGTCGAACGCGTCGGTTTTGAAAACCGAAGTACGGGAAACCGTACCGGGGGTTCGAATCCCTCTCTCTCCGCCATTTCTTAAAACGCGGCATTAAACTAAATCCAAAATCGAATACGAATTTCCGCGTTTTTAGAAATGGCGGAAATACGATCGTCAGCAACTGTGCCTGGGCACAGT
>JBGAWT010000260.1:0-4167 GCA_044227445.1 Bdellovibrionia bacterium
GCCACTTCCGAAGGATCCGGAATGCGAGGCGCGGCGCGCCCCCATGCGGTGACCGAAAACCCCAACCCTGCCAACACGATCAGTGCCCACTTCATGCGGAATGGGTACTAACGATCTAGGCCAAAGATGTCAAACAGTTGCGCTCGGGACGACGCTCAATTGGTCACGCACTTCACGACCCCGCCATCTTCCGCTCGCCTTGCTCCTTGGAGTAATCCGCGGGACTCAGATAGCTCGTAGACATACCCGACCCGAATGCCATTTTCGACGCTTGAAGTTGAAGTCCAGATCGTGGAGTGGCTTAGGTCATCTGTGCGGTGCTGAGCGCCCGTAGGATTAAAATAGAATGCGACGGACGTGCCTCCGCCGGAACTCGGGATTCGCAGCGGCTTGTACCCTTCGTCTCCCATCTGACGGTACTCGTCGCTGAGCTGCGCGGAAGTATCCAGGTCATCATATGGAAATTGCGTCTCGCGAACTCCCTTGGCCCCTCGGTTTTGCATTTCGACGGCTAGTTCGTGAGCGGTAGGCAGTCGCTTGCCCAATTTGCGGCAAGCAAAGCCTGCTTGGTACTGATTCATCAATCGAGGCGAATGGTCCGCATTCCTGAGAATTCCTTCGGCGTCCATCACGGGATCCGTGCTGCCAGGGGGATTCACATCGACTTTTTCGCGCTCGACCTTGCAGCGAAGCTTCGAGTCTTCGTACCAAATCGCCATCGTCAGGGTTCCAGCCGGAAGGTTGTCTTTTAGGGTCATTCCGTCGATGTCATAGCTGCTGGGGTATCGAGGTGAGCGCTGCCTTGTCGATGAGACGATGGATACCCTTTGCTTTTGGAATTCTTGCGAGCATTCATTGAGCTCGGGCCTAAAGAGCAAGTTCAGTAGTCCATGTGCCGCTTCTCCCAGCGGATCAGGCTGGGCCGCTGGCATCGCATAGCCCAAAGACGAATGAAAAGCCGCTAGAGCTAAAAGGATCGTGTGAATGGGTTTCATTCTTGGAATGCTAACGTAGGTCTTATAAAGAGCTACTGACCAAAGAACTTCCGCACGCGTGCGATGAACTCGGGGCGCTTTTCGAACAGGAGCCCGTGGGACGCACCAGCGAACTCCTCAAAGACGATCGAAGGTCACCTGAAGCCAGGTGACGTTTTTCGGCTTCAAATTCGCTGCGGGTCCAAAACTTAGGCTTTCTCGCCTCGCAAGACGAGTACAGGTTTGCTCATGCCGCTGGCACTGCCCACAACCACGTACAGAAGCATCGCGCGCTGCCTCGATCGTAGCCAGCAAGGCTGCGCGATCAAAAGGAAAGGAAATGCGCCCATCAGCAGCGCGCATCGAAACTGCCATCAAGTATTGGGCGATCGAGGGATCGGGGCATTCGCGTGCCATGAATTCACGCGCCGCGTCGCGATTTTCGAATTCTGCGGGCAAGATACGCAAGAACGATCCCAGGCCTTCGCCTAAGCCCCCGCCGGCTACGCCCGAAAAACCCAGATCAATAGTACCAGGCCCTGAATCCATTCGGGTTTGAGGTAAGCCGCAGCGCATGCCGTGCGAACGCCCATGGAGTGCCCGACGATCCACGTGGGGTGGAATTTCAAAGCATCCAATGTTTCAACGACATCCCGCCCATAGTCCAACGGTGTGTATGAAGGAGCATCGCGTCCGCCTGGTGTCGCGGTGACCCTGCTGGCTCCATGGCCGCGTTGGTCGGGAGCTAGAATTTCAAAATGATCTTCGAGGCCTGCAGCGATCGGACGCCAAAGCGCTCCGGTTCCGCCCATGCCATGAAGAAAAACGACGCGCGGTTTTTCTTCTTTTGTGTTGCCCCAGTGTTGACAAACTAGCCGCATCTTGGCTTGACTCCCTGTGGTCTTTGACTAGCATACGGTCGGTCATAAGGGGAGTAGGGTGGGTCGAGCACGCGTCTCCAAAAAAATTCAAGACCTTCTGGACTTGGCGCAACTGCGTGCGGAGAAGTGCGAACTCAAAGAGGCCGAAGGCGTTTTTCGCCAGGCCCTTAAGGCTGCCGAACAATCCAAAGACGTCGCCGGAATCATGGAAAGCCTCGCGGGCCTCCTACGTCTTGCAGGCGAAGCCCTGGACGAGACGGCGCTGAGGCACTGGGACCGTGAGCTCGATCTTCAGATGACCAAGCACCCCAAGCAGGTGCCACCCATGGTCTGGTACTGCAAGGGCGCGGTCGCTCGTCACATGGGCGACTCGGTGATCGCCCAGCGGGCCTTTCACCGCTACCTGCGTGCTGTTAAAAGCACGGGTGATCTCGAAGCCATCGCCAAAGGCTGGGTGATGCTGGCTGTGATCCTGTTTCAACGCGGGCGTCCTCGCCGCGCGCGATTGCTTGCCGAAGAACTCATGGAGCGCTTCAAGCCCACGCCCAAGTGCGCTTACCGCGGCATTCGTGGAATCCTCGAATTGCTCATGGCCAATATCCAAGAGCGCGCCAGGGATTACGATCTGGCGCTCAGGCACTACCAGCGCGCGCATCGATGCTTTCTGTCCGAGCACAACTGGTACTATCATCTGTACGTTCTTTACGGTTACGCGCGGCTGGCGCGATTTCAGCAAAATTACTCACAGGCCTATTGGTATTTGGATCTTGTGGAGCAAGCCTGCTCGGGCCCTGAGTTTGGCCTTCTTAAAAAGCTGATTGCCCAGGAGTTCGCGCGGCTTGAGCAAGATGCCGTGGACCTGCTCATCGATTCGCGCAAGGGCATGATCCGCACGCGCGAGCAGATCTCGATTCCTCTGGGCAAGCAGTATGTTTTGCTGGATATTCTTCAGGCTTTGAGCGACGCGCATGGTTCCGAGGAAGCCGAAGCCGCTTTGGCGCCCGGTTTGTCCAAAGCCGAGATCATCGAGCGCGTATGGCGCGAGAAGTATCGGCCCGAGGCCCACGACAACAAGCTTTATTACAATATCAATCGTCTGAGGAAGCTCATCGAGCCCGACATTCGCAAGCCGCAGTACCTGTTGAATTGGAAAGAAGGGTATCGATTGGCGCCGGGGCTCAGAGTTCAGTGGATAGGGGAGAGTAAGAAACAAAAAGGGGGAGAATAAATGAAGAAAGCGATTTGTATCGCGTTTTTGTTGGGGTCTATCAGTGCTTGGGCAGGGGGCGCAGGCGGTGGGGTTCCGACTCCGTTTGATGTCAAAACAGTAAAATTCGAGTTGGCTGACCAAGGGGTTTACGAGCTGGAAGGTCGAATCGAGCTTCGTCAGCTTAAGGTCACCGAAGTCTCTAAGAAGACAAAACTCAAGAAGGTCACCGTTATCACGGCACCTTATTTGGTTATCGACCTTAAGGACTACCCGATGCTGGCCAATAAGGCGCGCACCGAGGATGCCGCTTATCCGATCATTAACAGGACGAGTGATTGGCGTGAGTTCAGGGGTCGCAAGGTGCGTCTCACTGTCGTAGCCCATATGCTCATCGACAATGACGACGAAGGCGTGCCTTCGCTACCCGCGATCTACCTCGATATGGTGGGTCGTGAATTGTTGAGTCGCTGATTTTTCGGAAGTTAAGACGGGAGAGTTCGCTGAGGCGGGCTCTCCCTTTTTTTATATTCGCATCCCCATCAAGACGGCCGCTTCGGGAATGATCCGTCCCGCTTCAGCGGAGAGCTCGGGCTGTGCTGATGCAGCGCCCGTCAAGAACACTCCCATTCCGATTTTTATTCCGAGCGCAAGGCTGACTCGCTTATCGAGTTTCCAGATACCGGTGAATTCGGCTGTGGGCGATAGCACGAAGTACGCCGTGGGCCGAACGTACCAGTTTCTTTGCGTGTCTCCTGCGGCTGCTCCAAAGTTACCTGGGTTGCCCGAGGTCGTCGAGGCTGCGGCAGGCAAAAACAGAAGATCCGCGCCCGGAGAGATCAGCAGGGCCAGGTCTTTTCCGTTTGAGACCAATGTGGCGTCCATGCGCGCGCCCGCTCCAAATGCGTGGCCCAGCCCCACCCATGCCAAATTGCCTCCATAGAGCGCCTCAATTGAGAACGAAAGCTGGTAGCCGGAGAGCAAGATATTCTTGATTCTCATTCCCGAGAGCAAGGGGCTGACGTGGGCCGAAAGTTCGACGTAGTCATCGTGGCCTACATCATGGGCCACGACAGAATCGAAGGCGCCTTTGTCGGAGATAGAT
>JBGAWT010000261.1:0-3911 GCA_044227445.1 Bdellovibrionia bacterium
GGCGTGAGTCATTGGCATGGCAATAGTGAAAGTCAAATTCAGAAAAAGCGCCTCTGCCCTGATTAAGTATGTGCTCAATCACGGCAACCCAGGTGATCCGGTGGACAGCGAAGGTTGTCCACCGGATCAAGAAGGCGCAATTGAGGAATTTCGACAAACGCGCGTGCAACACGACTTCGACGGAAAGAATCAGGCGGTCCATGTGATTCAGAGTTGGGATGCTACCGATAGCAAGAAATTCTCCCCCGAAGAGTTCAATGCGATGGGGCGAAGGCTTGTCCAGGAATACTTCAAAGGTCATCAATTCTTAGTCGTGACTCACACAGACACGGACTTTATCCACAATCACATCGTTGTGAATTCGGTGAACATGGATACTGGGCTTCTGATCGAGAAAAAGTACAAACACTTGCACAAACTGCGGGCCATTAACGACTCGATCTGCCTGGAGCACGGACTCAAGGTGCCTAACAAAGAAGCTAACGACCGAGCCAAAAATGTGCCCGAACGCGTGCGCAACATGACGCGCTTTGGGCGACAGTCTTGGGTCATGGACATCAAGAACAAGGCAGATGTCGCCCGCCACTATGCAACAAGTTACGACGAGTATACCGCCACACTCGATGCTTTCGGTGTGAAGGTCCGAGTCGAAGACAAGAACATCACCTATTTCTATCCAGGGCGAAGCCGAGGAAAGCGAGGAGACAAATTTGGAAAATATTATGATAAGCCTGGACTCGAAAAGCAGTTCAGAGCAAACGACGAGCGATATGCCGCTCATCCCGAACAGCGAGACAGACTCAGTGGATCAATCGACAAGTGGGGTATTCGCCAAGGACATTCTCTTCGAGATCCAGGCGCTGTACTTCTGGATGCAGGAATTTCATCAGCAGATGGAACGAAAGATTACTCGAAGTTCACGCCGGTGGGCCGCCGCACTAATTCTGCTTTGCCTCCTTCAGATCGGCAGCTTGCTCATAGTGTCGTTCCGATTGCAGCAATTCAGCGAGCCAAAGGCTCAATCCCTGAGTACTGTAAGCGAAACAAGATCGCTCTAATTACAAACAACCGAGGCGAGCAGGTCTTGCAAGGGCGGGAGCACGTCATTGTTTCCGAATTCACGTCTAAAAACACAAAAAACGGCACTCATGGGTCACTCATCGACTTCGTTGCCGCGCACCATAACCTCACGCTCATCCAGGCGATTGCCAAAATCAATGGCACGCCTGAATTACTTCTGCTTGAGCGTCATTTTGGAGAAGTAAAACGAAACTACACGTCGTTCTACATTCCAAAGCCCGATCAAGCGCCGTGGGAAAAGGCTTCGCACACCCTGTCACAACTCTTGCGTTCCCAAGGCATAAACGAAAGAGCGGCTGAGAAACTACTTCGCGCGCAGCGCGTTGAAGTTTCTAAGAGTGGCGTAGTGAGGCTTTTTGCCGAGGGAGATTCTGGAGGAGCTTCCGAGTTTCACCAAGATGCGAAAGGGACCTGGAACGAAAGCACGCAAGGGAGATTCTCAAAACCATTTTTCAAAGCATCTTCAAAAACACGAAGCGCTGCCATTTTTACAAACCCTCAAAGCTACCTCGCGGTCTCGGGCGCGCACCCACTATCTAAAACGGGTGTGCGAGACGGAATCTTAGCGCTTATGAAGCCTGACCCTGCGCTAGTTGATCTTTTTGTAGTGGAAAACCCGCAGGTCAAGCGCTTGGAGATCGTCACTCCAAAGGGGCGAGCTCTGCATCAATCAGAACTCGATTTCTTTGGCGTCCTCTCCAATCGTTACAAGCATCTAGGTATTGAAGTGGCGCATAAGACGCACGAGAAGGAGCTGTCAAGACCTGGCCCAGAATTGAGTCTTTAATTTGTCGCCTACAGGCCACACGCCTGCGGCTTTTTCCCCACACTAGATTCCTCCCACCACCACTACCGGCGGAGACTCTCGAACCAATCAGGAGTCCCAAATGGAGAACAATCAAACCGAAAAGAAGACGAAATCCTCCAAACTTTCCGCACATAGTTCGCTCCGAGTTCGTAAGGACACGCGTAAGCGCGTGCTTACCGAACTTGCCAAAGCGAATAAGAAGGATTTCGGGAAAAATGTGCGAGCTGACGAGTTCATTGCATTAGCGGTGAGTCTCGTCACGCCTGAGCACATTACTCGCCTTCAGGAATCATCGCTTTCTAACGCAGATCGCCTAGATCGCGATTACAAAGCGTTCGTTTCGATCAACGGTCCGATGTCCAAAGATGAATACCTGGGGAAGCGTTTAAGCGGCGAGATTCCTGCTCAAAATTCTGCTTCAAACTGACGCACAAACTGAGCGAAAAGCGCTTATTTTTAGGCGCTTTTCGCTCAGTTCATTCTCTTTTTTCTAGTGACGAACTGAGGGCGATGTTATGTTAGAAACTTCAGCAGTACAGCTCTTTGAAAATAATCTGGTTTGGATGACCTCAGAAGAAGCCGCGCGATACCTTCGAAAGACGGTAGGCGCAATTCGAGTCATGGTCTGTCGCGGACAGATTCAGGCTCGGAAGTTTAGGCGTCGACTGTACTTCCGAAGAATAGAGTTGGACCGACTGTTGGAGGACTCCGAAGAAAAGGAGTCATCTAATGGCAGTTACAAACTATGTTGAAAACGGAAAGATGCTTTGGAAGGTGTACGTTAACCTCCAAAGAGCTCCAATGATCCCACGGTTCGTGTTCAGAGCCGAAAAAGGGATTTGAGACAATCGAAGCGGCACAATCTGAGGAAAAGAAACTCCTGCGCAAACTAAGCGCAAGCGTTGTGCAAATCGAAGGTCAAGGCTCGCCGTGGGGCGCACTTGTGGATCGCTGGGAAACAGCGATGCTCAACGATCCCCATTCGGGCTACGTACAAAGCACCGTTAAGGACTATGCCAATGTCGTTAAACGGTGGACCTTTGCCTGGCTTAAGCGTCCGGCTTCGGACCTTAACAAAGGGGATGCTCGCGAGGTTCTGAGACTGATGGAGGCCGAAGGGTGCTCCAAAAAGTATCAGAGCAACATGCGAAACATCATCAACGTCGTCTACGATTGGGGAATTGAAGAACGCCACGTTAAGGGCGTCTTCGAGAGCCCCGCTCGTGGAATCCAGGTCCAAGGGTCTAAAGGCGAGCCGGTTCCCGACATTTTCACGATAGACGAAATTCGGAAGCTGCTCGTCGAAGCCAAGAGACTCAAGCACGCATGGTATCCGATCTGGGCGCTTGCCCTGCTCACGGGAATGCGTAGCGGAGAGCTTCATGCGCTTACTTGGACTGATGTGGACCTGGAAAACAGACGAATCACAGTCTCAAAGTCCTACAATACGAGGATGCGAGAGGTGAAATGCACCAAGGCTGGCTATTGGAGAACGGTCCCGATCTCCGATGAGCTTTACGCTCTTATTTTGGAGCTTAAAACGAATGCACCTGATCGGGAGCATGTTCTGCCTCGTAGCAGGGATTGGAACAAAGGGGAGCAGGCACGCATCTTACGGGCTTTCTGTAAGGGCGTAGGGCTACCCTCGATCCGATTCCACGCACTTAGGGCGTGCTTTGCAACCCAGCTCCTTGCTCACGATGTCGCTCCCGCCCGGGTCATGAAGATTTGCGGTTGGAAGGATTTAAAGACCATGCAGCGCTATATCCGCATGGCTGGCATCGACGAAAGAGGAGCCACGCAGGTTCTTAAGATCATGCCCTCTGATGAGGCGGTCATGGCCGAAGTTGTGAATCTGTTTGAGTTCAAAGCAAAGCAGGAGTAGTAAGCCAGAGGTATTTTCGCTTAGTTAACCTAAGCGTCGCCGATCCCGTGGCTACTTTTGGCTACTTGCGTAGCTAAGTAGCTGAAATCAAAAACCCGGGGTTGGGGACGCCATTTAATAAACAAACCCGCAAAGCGA
>JBGAWT010000007.1:0-22338 GCA_044227445.1 Bdellovibrionia bacterium
TACATGATCTCTTCTTTGATCCAATCCGGGTTATCCGCCGCACGCAATGATTGGACAAACCCCGCGGGATCCGAAGTGAACCACTCATTGAGCTCCTGCCGCCGAATGCTCCAGCTATAGTAATCCGGCTTTTGAGAGAACGCCTTGGCGAGTTGCAGCCTCTCCTTGAGGCCAACATCAAAGGTAAACTTGTCCCCAAACCTGGGGGCCTTTCCAAAAACCTCGGGCGGTTTGCCGCCGGGTCCCCATGAAAATCTGAATTGGACCTTCTCGTCGTGCACCGAAATAAGCCCCTTCTCAACCATCACAGGCAGATCAAATGCCTCGTCAAAGCCGCCTCCATGAACCAAGAAGGCCTTCAGCACTTCCTCCTGATCAAGCAGGCCGGTCTGGCCGACCTCCTTCAGTCGCTGACGAACCTGGGCATCGGGACCAAAGGATTTTTGAAGAGTCTTAACTGCCTTTTCTGCGTACTTACGTAAATCGTCGCTCGGATGCTCTCCGGGCCGAATCAGATCAAGAGCCTGCAGTGCTGCGTTCTTAATTTCTTCGGGCGACGCTTCGGGCCGCTTGATGAGCGTCCACCTAAATCGAGCTACGGGATCTGGATCGGCCAGGAACAAGTCCCACGGAATGCTCTCCTTCAAAGTACGGACTTCCCCGCTGTTGTACTCAAAGTAATCAAGCAACCAGCGCCTGCGCTCAGGTGAAGAGGCCTCAGCCACACGGCGCAGCTTTTTGGGATCCCGAAGCAAGTCCTTGCTGTAAGCTCGTAGGCCCTTCAGCTTTCCTGCACCCGGTACCGTAGCGTCGAGGATCATGTTCCCGCCGTACCCGTGGTACCTTTTTCCGATCGAAAGCTCCGCGATTTTGAGCGCCATCGGATCGATGTGCTTATAGTCCGCGGCGCTCCCCAGATCCTCGCCTAAGAGATACGAAGGCGATCCGCGAACAACGACGAGCATACCGCCATTGCTCATCGCACTGGATTCACCCATCGCAAGAGCCTTCCACTCTGATGGCATTCGACGAATCGCTTCCCTTAACCAAAGCTGATAGAGCGTCGTCGTCTCTTTATCGCCTGTACTTGGATTTTTGGTGAGAACATGCTGCCTCAGCGCCGGGCTCATGAACTCAACGGAGGCGATCAGCTCGCCTGTTTGCTTGTGCTGAAGCGGAACTTGCTGAACAAACCCGCGCGAACGCCCATCGATTTCGACTTGATGAACCTGTGCGCCCTCCAAGAACCCCGTAGCCCAACGCTCGGGCGTTAAGGTGCTCACGCACCCTCCACCGACGCACTCCCCGATAGCGACGCCCTTCCACGCCGAATGCAATCGCCTCGGAGAGGGCTTGAACTCGACGACCACTTTTCCGGAGGCCTGAGCGGCGGTCATTCCTTTGTTGGTTGCAACCTTCTTCTCCGGAAAAATATCTTGGCGCTTGGAGAGGAGATCGCTCGTCAGAGGAAACAGCTCTTTGACAAATGCGTTGGCGCTCTCAGGCAACTCCGCAATGGAGGTGACCATGCTTTTGGGGCGTTCTCGAACCTCTTCTAGAACACTCAAAATCAGATTGGCGTCCCCGCTACCAAATAGGTCTCGGGTATTTTCCAGATCCAGATAGTGCAAAGTGACTGCAGCCGAGGCGGCGCGAATTTTTGAGTCTTTTTGAAGGTTCTTAAAAAACTCAGCGCGAAGAATACGCTTAGACTTGGCATCGATCTTCGAGACTTTTTGAGCTTCGTCAAATGCCTCGATCTTAGCGTTGGCCTCGATAAAGACTTCCTTCACCTTGCTGCTAGCTTCTGCATCTCGTAAGTTCAACTCGTCGGCTTGTGCGCCGAGTTTTCTTCTCCACGTTTCCAGGAACCCTCGCCAGAGATCGTTGTTTAGATCCCTGCCGCTATCGGCAAGACCCGTGTTGATCGAAAAGGCCTCGCCTAAGCCCGTGATTTCCCACGCGCGCTCTTTGAATCCAGGTGTGGATGCGGAGAGTTCCCGCATCTGCTGGACGATGGCATCAAACGAGTCGCGCTTGAAACGATCGGCACCGTAGTAAGTCTGCGCTTGGGCAAAATACTGATCGAGCAGATCCCCCGGCGCTGTGCGCGAAAGGAAGTCATCCAAACCCTGAGCTTGCGCGGCGATGCGCTCCATTTCTTCGAGCGGACCGGACCAGGCCCAAGTCGGCGAAAGCAGCGAAATGATGAGAAAAAAAGCAGGCAATCTCACGCTGACGTATCGGTGATCCAAACCCTACGCTTGATGACGTTTGACATGCTGCGCACGCAACAACGCAGAGCATCGATACCGTGGCACGTGGCGTGGAAACTTCTGGCACTGCTCGGGGCTGAAAGCCTCTTTTAGGCTCATAGCCCCGGGCCCAACGCTTGCACTGAGTAGGGTTATGAAAAACTCACTTTGGCTTGGGGCGTTCATCGCAGTACTTCAGCTCGGGTGCTCCGGCAGCACGACGCCGACCCCGAATCCCGCCACTCCTGAGGAAACGCCGGTCGCGACGGGCACTCCAAGCCCTACGCCAACCGGCACCCCGACGCCCTCGGTCACCTGGACCCGCAGCTATGAAGAATATTCGGCCGAGGTCGGTATTCCAGAGAACTGCCCTTATCCGTGGCGATTTCGAGTCGAAAATAACGGACGCTTCGTCGCCGGCCCTTGCAGGCCCCAGGATTCTTTCGTCACAGGAAATATCTCGCGCGCCGAGCGTGATGAGCTTTCGGCAAGAGCGATGCGCGTAGTGAGAGGCGGAATCACCAGCAAGACCTGCGAGGATGCGGCGCCTGTGGCATCTGACTTTGTGGAGCTCACGCTCTCGAACACTCGCGTCTACCGCGTTTTCGAAAATGCGACCTCCTCGCGAACTTTCTGTTTTCGGGACGGAAAACAGAATTCCAGCGAATTGCGCGATTACATGTTCTCGCTTTTGAGAAAGTATTACCCGAAGCGCCCATTGGAATAAGGGTCGCTCCATTGACAGGCTTGCACTCAAGAAGTATCCGCAGTTCCGGGAGTACCTAGCCGTGAAAAAAATCTATTTGTTGATCGCGACTCTGCTTTGCTTTTCTATTCCAGCCTTTGCAGAGCCTTACTGCGGGCAAGTCAGCTCCGTATCTTTGGGCGAGCATCTGGACGCTGCCGGCCGAGTAAGCTCCAATAGCATCGAAGTCAATCTACGTGCCACAAAGGGCAAAGCCGTCCGCTACGTCATCTCCACGCTTCAACGCAACGGCTCAAGCTGCGTAACCGACAAACTCGGGCTGCTCCAGTTCGCGATGCTCCACAAACTGCGCGTCTGCCTCGATTTGGTTAATAGCGGGGAGTCGTGCGAGGACTCGGTTGTGACGGTGTATCGGAAGCCTTAAGCGACATGAGATGCAGGGGCACTTTCCTGCCATCTGAGAACACGGCGACTTTCTCGCCTGGCTGACCCTCGATCCCAACGATCTGACCGCTGATCTCTACAGCGGGATCCGAAAACGAGAACACGACGTCCATCTTCTTTTGACTCATGTAAAGAAGCTGGCGCGCCTTAAACAAGTCATACGAAGTCAGCGGCGGCTTAGCGCTCGTGGGCTTAGTCGTGGGCAAGATAATCGCGCTGCCATCGGATGCACGACCCACACCAGAGAGATCAATGACAAGGGGCCATGCCTGCTTCTGTTCTAAAAGAGCGTTCCAACCCGAAAAGGCCATTTCCTCAGTCCATGCGGTCGGCTCGGCGGTCGGCACTTGGGAGACTGAGAAATCAAACAACCCAACTAAGCGCTGCTCTTTGATTTCAGGAACCCAAACTTTAGCCAGAATCTTTCCTGCTTGTGAGATCTCAAATCCCTGGAGCTGGCCTCTATAGCTGCGTTGCAACGGAGTGACAATATAGGTCGCAGTCGTTTGCACGGGAGCCTTGGAGAACTGCTCCAGCACCGCTTCTTCAAGCGAGATCTTAAACTGCCCAAGCAGCCAGAGGCGCGCTTCGTTGAGGCGCGAAAACTGCTCCGGCGTCACGGGGTTTCTGCCCCAAAATCGCGTGCTGAGTTTCTTGAGAATCGTTTCCACCCACATCTCGGTGTTGATCTCGTTGGCGTTGATGGCGATATCAAAGGGATAGCCGCGTTCATGTCCCACTTCAAAGAGGTAGTAATCCACGACGGAGAGCAGCCCTGGATCAGTTACTTGGAGTTCGTCGATGGCGCGCTCTAGGCGCTGGTACTGGGCTTGCCTCATGCGTGCGACCTGAGACTCGTTCTTCAGTCCAAAGCGCTTGTCTTGCTGGGACATCAGCCAGCTATGGCCCACGTCGTGATACGCAGCTTCGCCAGGCGAGAGCCAAAAGTTGTCCAGATACTGCGATTCGCGGGCCAACCCTACGACCAGCACGCCCGAGGGCCTGAGACGATTGATGTGCCTCACCGAAGCGTGATCGAACATGAACACCATGAGGCGATGTGGGGCTTCGTCCAAAAGCTCCTTTAAGCGCCGCTTTCCGTAGCCCGAATGAAAGGACGTAAGATATTCCGAAACCCCAAAGGGCATCGCGATACCCAACGACTCGAGTGCCACCTGGGTGCGCTCGACCCACTCCACAGGCTTAAGTCCATGATCGTCGCCTCGTTGCAAAGCGTGTCCCGCATCGATGAGAAACTGGATCTCTGAGGAGGCTTTGACCTCGTTTCCGCGCCTAAGCGCCAACAGCAGGATCTCGGTGGTGAATTGATGGGCTCGCTTAGAGAACTCCGGATCGTTATCGTGTCCTTGTTTAATGAGGATCTGCGCGCGCTCAAGCCATTGAGCACGGTCCGCCATGGCCTGAGGCAGCCAAACCGATATCTTTTCGAGCGTCCCTACGCGGATCAATCGATCTACGAGATCGGTCCAATCAAAGAAGAAAGTCACCGCATCGTGATACTGAACGCCGGTGTTCATGAGCGTCTTTCCGCGGGCGGAGAGCTCAAGCAACTGACCCTCAAAAGCCGTGCCGCGAAACTTCACTAAGTCTTTGGAGATGTGCTCGAGCGCCTGCCGCACGACGGGAGCCTGTTCGGCGTACGAAAAGGATTTCTGGCCTTTTGTCTTGGCCCTGAGCGCGCGTTTTTCGATCGCCTCACGAAACTGCAGGGGGTCTTTTGCGATCCGCGAGACCTTCTCCCAGCGCTTATTCCACTCGCTTTCGAGAATCCTTAAGCACCGCTGAACGGGTGTAGCCGCAATGGCGGGGCTTAGCCCCCCTGCCAGCAGAAAAACAGCAATGATTTTAAGGCCCTTACGCACGGAATACTCCCGTTAATAATGGATCGTTCCGTACAACTAAGTGTCCTTTCTGGCAAGATCTAAGGGCGTGACTTAAGCCGCCTTGGCGGGCTGCGCACGAGCGGTTCTAAGCCGCAGCGGTTCCACCGCTTCGATCTTTGGAATGGCGATGCTCAAGAGATTGTTTCGATAGACGGCTTCGATCAGCTTGGTATTCACGCCCTCAGGTAACGGCATCGCTCGCTCAAAGCGCCCGAACGTAAGAGGTGCGAGAATCAGCAAGCTTCCTCCCTCGGCGATGATATCGATGTTCTCGATATTTGCGCCCGGAAGCTCCATCGTCGCCACGTAGTGCCATTCAGTTTCCTCAAAAAAAAGCGGCTCGGCCTTTTTCATGTCGATTCCTCCTGGTTTCACTGTGGGAGAGCAAGAGGGATGCCAGCAGCCCCGAGCACAAGAGCGTGGCGCAGGAGATGATTTTGCCAATCCTGTCAAAACGCCACGGGCCCTTGGCAGACGTTCAGCGCTTGTTACGAAAGACGCATGCAAAATCAAATTCGATGGAGTGCGATGGTGGGCGGCATCAGCGTGTTCTTGGGCTTGCTCTCTTTTTTTTCGCTCGCTGGAGCGGCATTTTTTTTCGGTTTCTACGCAATTGAAAACGGGGAGCACCCCTCGTTCGCGCAGATGGCGATTGGCGGATCTCTCGTTTTTTTTATCTGCCTGGTTGCGGCGGCGTTTTTCTCGTCGCGACACGCACGATTGCCAGACCTTGAAGGAACGCTTCAGCACGCTTTGGTTTTGTGGGGTGCCGTGGTTGTGGTGGTTTCGCTCCCCAGCGGAATCCTTATGAATGAGCTTCTAACCGGAGGGGTGCGCGCCACCGGGCAGGCGTTGACGGCTGCGGGCGCCATGAACATGTTGGGTGAGATCAACCCCCGACTAGAAAGCAGCATCAACATCTGGAAGGGCAAAGTCGACAACCGCATGGTTCCCGAAAAGGGGAAGGTCGACGTAGGCAAGACCGTCAAGAAAGCGCAAAGCTCCGTAAAGCAAGAAATCGAAAAGCCCGCGATCCAATCCATTATTAAGCCCGCCATCGCAGAGGGGCGCGACTACGCCAAGAAGGCCAGCATCATTGGCGCCCTTTCTCTTTTCTTCGGGGCTATCGGCTCAATACTGGGAAGTCTCGGCGAGAGGATGTTTAGGCGAAGCCACCTGAGCCAGGTGCTGGATTTTCCTCGCGAAGACCGACGGAAGAGGGTGGGGAGGTGAGAGGGGCTAAGATCTCCAGTAATTATTCCGATAACGTCTCGAGTTCCTCTATGCGGAACCGGGTATGCGCGAAAAGGCAACTGACTCTAAATATAATGGAAAAAACCGGCGCCTTGATTGGGTGAGTGCGCTGAAAGCTCATGATTTATCCCTGGCATCGGATGTTGTTAGCTCTTTTTTTGGGCCCACACCTGTGGAACCATTGCCTGAACTAGGCTCAAACGCTGAAGAAACCTTCCTTGCAAAGATTGAGACGAAAACCCCGACTGGATCATTCAAGATCAGGGGCGCCGCTCACTTCCTTTCAAAACAGATAGAAAGAAACCCAGCCTTCACTGAGCTTGTAACGGCATCTACTGGCAACCACGGAATTGGTTTGTGTTGGGTAGCAAAAAAACTCGGAAAGGCTGTTACTGTCGTTGTTCCCGAGGGAACTCCAACTGCAAAAACATCTAAGCTTTCTGCCCTCGGCGCAACGCTAAAAGTAGAAGGAAAAACTCTCGACGAAACTATAGAAGTCGCCCGTTCTCTTTCGGTGAACACAGGCGCAACCTTTGTTCCGGCCTTCAACCCAGAGATAATCCTTGGCCATTCAACCATGGGAACGGAGCTCTTCAGGCAAAGACCTGATCTGTCTGCTGTGTTCTTTCCCATTGGAGTCGGATCCGGAATTTTGGGGCTATCTATCTCCAGAGATATTTTTTCTCCTCACACAAAAATATATGGCGTCGTTCCTGAAGCATGCTGCGCATGGAAGGATTCCTTTGAAATAGGATCTCCTGTGTCTAGGCCAATAGAAAAAACTATCGCTGACGGTTTAAGAACGATGCGCCCTGATGGAGGTATGTGGGATTTGTTGCATCCGCGATTAGCAGGGGTGCTTTCCGTTACCGAATCAGAAATAGAGCAAGCACGTCTCTTCTGCCAAAACACCTATTCTGTACTTCCTGAGGGCGCGGGTGCGGTAGCAATCGCAGGAATGATGCGGCACGCCAGAAAAACATTGTCTCTGCGAGGACATGTCGCCTCTATTATTTGTGGTTGAACCACTCAAAGGCTCCTGCCGCATCAAAAATCTCAAGTAATCCAAATATCTAGTCGAAAAAAGCTATGAGGCTTCATCCATTTTGAAAAACAAACGACTGCTCGAACGCATTCTTACAACCACCTTTCCAACTCTCGGAATTCGAAACCGAGGGTGGTTGACCATTTGGAAACAAATGGAGTTTAAAGCGTTCACCAATAGTGCAAGAGCCATTTGTCTGGCGTGGTTTGTTGTATACGGCATTCACTATTGGGCCGTAGACATTCCCGCAAAGAAAGATCACTTAGAGCTTTGGGCTTGGCAGAGATTCATCACCTCCACTGCGAACTTTCTCGGAGTCCTAGTTACTTTTACTCCTTGGTACAAACGCTCGTCGTTTTATAAGCTGCCTTTAATCTTAGTCACCGCCGTGATGCTCAATCAACAAGCTTTCGCAATGACGCTTAGGGCGGACGTTCCTTTTTTCTACGTCCCTCTCCAGGCTTGTCTTGCCATAGCTTTGCTAAGACTTAGCCCACTTGTAAGCATAGCGTTGTTGCCGGTGCTTCTGTTATTCGCACGGGTCGCATTTTTCGCTCGGCCAGGTCAAAATCATCACATTGTAAGTGCCTCAATTGTGACTGCCATGCTGTTAGCGGTCGTACGATCAAGAATGTTCGTAGACCTCAGGGCATTCATCGCGGAGCAAGAAAATCTGGAAGCACAGAAAAGTTTGATTTCTGCACAGCAAGCCCTGGTGGACCAGTTACAAGGATTTCTACCACGAGAAATTTATAAACGCGTTCAGCGTGTCATTGGAGAAAGAAACTGGTCTCCCCTTCGAGCAGTGGACGAAATCCTACGACCTAAAGATATTCTTGCTGCTGTAACTTACTCAGATATTCGTGGCTTCACGCGACTTACCAACTCCAAGTCCTCAAAGTTCAGAAACCTTGTTCGCGCAGCTCAACAGATCGGAACAGAAATTGTCGAACGGTTTAGAGGAATTCCTCGCCTGCAGGGAGATCTCATCTTCAGTTATTTTGACTTAGAATCACCAGCATTAAGCATGACAGCAGCGATTCGTTCTAGTTTTGAGATGCTGGAGGAAACTCGCAGACTAAACTCCGGTGCCGAGTCAGCAGACAGAATTCAGAGATATTTAGTTCTAACCTTCGGCTCTGTAACCGTAGGCAATATCGGCAGCACGGAAGGGGCAAGAGACATTACAGTTATCGGTAGCGCAGCGAACCTTTCTAGCCGCATCGACAACATTACGAAGGAGCCCTCATTGAAAGCCGTGTTCGAAAGTCACCCTGTGCTTCTTTCAGAAGAAGCCTTCAAGTTTGCTCTGTCTCTCTTTCCAACTCTTCAATACTCAGAACTTGTCCTAGCTGACTTTCAGGTCAGCCTCCGGGACTTCCCTGAGGAGTCTCGCATTTATTGCGTTCCTACCAATGACTCAAACTGGATGACTCTTGGAAAGGGTCCAGACACTTTGGCTGGGGAAACGTACATTAATATGACCTATTCTAACGCTGCTTCACACACGAATGAGGATCTGGCTGCATGAGTCAAGTCGTTGCCTTCCGAAGGTTTGAAACCTCTACAGAAGCATTCAGCACAAGCATTCATGGCCCCTCGTACGGACTAGACGTCTATGCCAATGATCCAATCAAAGCTTCGTTTAGTACTTCCACTGGAACGACGCGTTTTGAAGGTTTGCCGGTATTTAGAATTAGTCCGCTTGGAGTCCAAATCGATATTTCCTCTCTTTCCAATCATCATCCCGAACCAGGATCAAAGCTCGATCTAAGCATTCATATTGGAGCCTCTATCTATCCTTTTAACGGTGTTGTTGTGAGTAACCGCGTGAAGGTTGGAGAAAAAGACATCATAGGAATTCGTTGGTGTACGGAGCCAGGGACAAAGGATGCGACTCAGGATCGACGAACTGGTCAACGTTGGCTTTGCGGAGATGGTTTCTTACCAACTGGTATTGCCGCAAATCCCGTTCGGTTTAATGACTTTATCTATTTCTCAATCGCTGACATCTCGGCATCAGGCGTTCAACTGACAACAAGTTTGAGAAATAAACTTCTCATTCCGGGAATGTCTTTGGACGCAATTGTCAGTTTTCCATTAGTTGGTCAGGTCTCCATGACTCTAAAAATACTGAATGCAAGAAACCGTAGAGACAACGGAAAGGAAACTCTTGGCTTAGGGGCGCAAATTGTTACTCCGGATAAGCATTTAAACGAAGCTATCGCACAATACTTACTTCAATTCGGAAGGAACGTTTCGAATGAGGACCTTCGTGCCCAAGGTCTTAGAGCACGATCTGTTGGGTCCGCCATCGAGTATTCTTTTGTTCGCACAGCTGAGGAATACAAAGAGGTCCTAGCTCTAAGAAAGCTCGCATATTCACGCGCCGGAAAGGCTCCCATAGAAGGTCCGGATGAAACATTGGGTGACATATTTGATACTAGGGCGAGAATTTTCCTCGCTCGGCATCATGGAAAAGCCGTGGGGACGTTCCGACTTATCTTTTTTGATCCTGAAGAACAGACGGAACATGAACGATTTGTAAAGTTTCCTGAGAACTTCCCGCGACGCGATGAAATGGTAAATGCTAGCCGACTCTGTACTCACCCTGACTATCGTGGGTCAGACCTCTTTAATACTATTGTGCGCCAAATGGCACTCGCTGTGGTTCAGTCAAAAAAGCGTTGGCTCGTATCAGGATGTACCCCAAGCCTATTACCAATCTATGAACGATTTGGTTTTCGTGGCACGGGCATCAAGTTCAAGCATGGAGATCTCAATGCTGTTGAGGAAGAATTAATTCTTTGGGACGCTTGGGGCGCGATCATGGGAACTTCCGTTGGACCGGTGATTTGGAATAAACTCTATTCAGATCTATTCAATCATCTTGTTACTTCACATCGTATCGAGGTCGACTCTCTTACAAATTTGAGAGTCCGTGCCTACTCCACATTAAGCCCATTTATTAAGGCTCTCCGCTAACCCCGCGTAAACCACGCCACCAGAACCACGGCGCTCGCGACCAGCGCAGCCGCCAGAAAGTATGGCGCACCGGGTAAAACCACCGCAGCCCCCAGGGCGTATGCAAATACCTGCGTAAAGAGCAGAGGGCCGATCATTCCGGCGATGCCGCGCAGGCTCATGAGGGCCCCTTGCAAGCGTCCCTGCTCCGCTCCGCCCGAGCCGGATGACATAATCGCTCCCAAAGCGGGCCCGCCCATGCCCCAAAGCGCCATGACGGGAATGCCGGCCAAAAATATCGCGCCGTCCCAGGCCAATCCGTAGATAAAAAACCCCAGCGCCCCAAACGTAAAGCCCAAGATCGCGGCAGCGCGTTCGCCCAAACGCTTCACCACCGGGCCGACCATCGCAACCGAGACGATCATTGAGCACACGCCGATGGCAGCAAGCGAGAGGCCTACGGCCTTTTCGTCCCAGCCGTAACGATGATTGGCGTACAAAACAAAAACACTGGGAAGCGACTCATGCGCCACTGAGTACAAGAACGTAGCCATCGCCAATCCCAATAGCCCCGGGTGAGACCGCAAGAACTTCAGCGAGCCCATCGGATTTGCTCGTGACCACGAAAACGCCGCGCGCTTTTCGACCGGAAGGCTCTCAGGCAGGACAAAAAAACCGTAGGCTGCATTGGCTAAGCTCAGCCCACCCGAAACCCAGAAGGGGAGGCGCAAGTCGATCGCCCCGAGCATTCCGCCCACAGCCGGGCCCACGATAAATCCCAGTCCAAAAGCCGCGCCTAGCATTCCGAACTTAGCCGCGCGCTGCTCAGGGGGCGTCACGTCAGCGATGTAGGCCCCCGCCGTGGGGTAGCTTGCCGAAGTGATGCCCGAGATCAGGCGGCCAACGAAAAGCCAGGACACCGAAGGCGCCAAAGCCATGAAAAGGTAGTCCAGCCCTAACCCAAAGTTAGAGGCCAGAATGATCGGCCTTCGCCCAAATCGATCCGAAAGCGCGCCCAGCAGTGGGGAAAAAACAAACTGCATCGCAGCCCACACAAAGCTAAAAAAACCCGTGACCGCAGCGGCTCGAGCAACGTCCCCACCCTCAAAGTTGAGCACCAACTTGGGCAGCACCGGCACCATAACGCCGAGCGCCAGCATATCGAGGGCGACCGTAATAAAGACGAACACGAACGCGGCTCGGGATGTTTTGGCGGTAGGCATTTTTTGAGGGTACCCTAGGCCGGAAGTTTGGGATAGTTTGGAGCCATATGAAGGGAAAAGTCGCACTCTCTTTTGTCGTCACGCTTTTTGTCGTCCTCGCTCTGGGCGGCTTCATCTCGATCAAATATTACTCGTACGTTTTCGCTAAACGCGTCCGTGGCCAAATCATGCGCGTTGAGAAAGTCGCACCCGAGGGCGCGATCATCACTAGCGGTCGCGATACACAACTTCCGTCGCAGCTTTTTTCTTTCGCGGTAGCGATTCGCGACGATAAGGGCGAGATCCACACTGCAAGCAGCGAAGACCGCCAATGGGCCGTAGCCGAAGTCGGTCAGTGCGTAGAAGCTAAGTTCTTCCCGTTCCCTTTTTGGCAATTCGACAAGGCCAATACCTATTTTGGCGCGCGATTGGAGCGGCTGTTTGACTGCAAATCGATTCCGGATAGCGCTAAGTAGCCTCGCGCTTCTGGCACTGATCTTAGGTGCTTGCGCCTCATGGCGAAAAAATCCGTGGGCTAAATTCACCACGCCTGTGCCGGGACCGGCCGAATCCATTGGTTCTTACTCGGTGGGCTGCCTTAAGGGCGCCGCCCCGCTGATCGAAAAACCCGAAAACCACATCATTATCATGCGCCCTCAACGCGCTCGTGCCTGGGGCCACCCCGTGCTCGTCTCCACGCTCCTGAAGCTCGCGCAAGAATACGACAAGAAGAAGCTCGGCATCTTAGCCCTCAGTGACATGGGCATGGTTCGCGGCGGCCCCATGCCCTCAGGGCATCGCAGCCATCAAATCGGATTGGATGCTGACGTTTGGTTTGATCTGCCTACGAACCCGGAGACCATCTATCCGCTACCGGCGCTTGAGCGCGAGAACATCCAACCCCGAAGGCTCGTGAGCCACGACGGCGCGGATGTCGACCCTTTGGTGTGGAAGCAAGGAATTTCTAAGCGCTTGGAAATCGCCGCAAAGCTCCCCGAAGTGAGCCGAATTTTTGTGAATCCGGCGGTGAAGCAAAAGCTCTGTAAGGAATTGGGAAAAAAGAAATCCGCCGTCGAATGGCTTCGCAAGCTCAGGCCGTGGTGGGGGCACGACTATCATTTCCACATGAGGCTCAACTGCCTGCCCGAAGACGCTCAGTGCAAGGACACACAAGACCCGATTCCGCCGGGAAATGGCTGCGACGACACTTTAGCTTGGTGGTTTAGCGAGGAAGCGCATAAATCCGCCGCCACCCAAGGCGCTGTGCCTTCGACCTTCGATTACGACAAGATGCCCGAAGCGTGCAAACCGTTGCTCGACGAACCGGATACGGCGATCGTGCCGATCACTTCACCCGGTTCTTCTCCTCAATCCACTTAGAGAAGTACTTGCCACTTCGGCGATCCTCGCGCCAAAGCATCGCGCCCATCCAATCCCGCGCTCGTCGCTCAGCTCGCGCCTGAAGCGCCACACCCAGAGCCTCAACCAGAGCGCGAGATCCAAACTCAAAACTGTATTCAGCCTCCAAGATCGCAAAGCCTCGATCGCGCGCTACGGCCCATGCTTTTTCGTCTTGGTGCAGCTCCACTGCGGCGCTCGCAAACTCCCGTGCATCATCGGCCACTGCGCCCCCAAAAATCTCAAGCTCCGTCATTCCCTCAGCGGCAATCGCGCTACCCACCACTGGCGTGCCGGCAACCCAAGAGTCCGAGACCTTGCCCTTAATGCCCGCGCCAAATCGCAAAGCGGCGAGACTGACACGCACGGATCCCAGTGCCTCGCCAACTGACGCCGCCTCGCCCATGAACTCAACGCCAGGAACGCACATCTCTGAGAACTCTTTGGAAGGGTAGGATCCCCAAACTCGAAGCGTCGCCGCGGGCAGCTGTTTTCGCACCAGTGGCCAGATCTCGCCGAGCAGCCACCTCAGTCCGTCGGCATTTGGTGGATGCCTGAAATTTCCGATCCAGCCAAACCCGGTGCGCGCACTCCAGTCCAAACCCGGAGCCCATTGGCGATACAAAAATCGATTCATGATGATGCGTTCGGCAGGAAAACCGAATTCGCGCACCAAGAGCTCCCTCTCAAATGACGAGAGAACGATCACCGCATCCGATCGCCAAAACGAAGCCAGCTCGCGCTCCAGATCCTCGTTAGGCACGCTCCACGTCAAGCGCGCCCCGCTTAGGCGCTCACGCTGACGACGCAAGAAATGCAGGTCCTGCGAATCCACCACTCGAAGCGCACCTGGCACCTGCTCGTAGACGCGCCAGCCAAATTGCTCTTCGACGACGAAGCGATCAAAAACAACAACCTCAGGCGCAAGCTTGCTTACCCAAGCATCAAACGACCCGTCATTGAGCAAAATGGAATGCGTCCGTACTCCGCGCGCGTCGAGCTCTGAGCGCGAACCGCGCTCGATGGATTCTGCGGCGGCTGACGCAAAGTGAACTTCCCAGCCAGCGGCTAGGGCGGATTCCAGGATTCCCCAGGTATGCACTCCTGCAGCCGAAGAACGCGGCTCAGGCCAGACGTAGCCGATGCATAACAACCGCATACGGCCACTGCTCCTTTAGTGGTGCGCGTCGCCGGGCTGAGGCATGACGCCTTTGACTTCGGCCATTGCGATCGCCGGCAAGAAGCGCACGAACAGCAGGAAGAACGTAAAGAAGAGCCCGAAAGCCCCCAGCGTCCAACCCCAGTCGTACCAAGTCGGGAAGTACGCCTTCCACGACGATGGCAGGAAGTCGCGATGCAACGACGACACGACGATGACGTATCGCTCGAACCACATGCCGATGTTCACGAATAGCGAAACAACGAACATGATGGCGATATTGCGACGCGCTTTGCGCCACCAAAAGATCTGCGGGATGAACACGTTGCAGCTCACCATGATCCAGTATGCCCACCAATAAGGACCGAATGCGCGGTTCAGGAACACGAAGCCTTCTAAAGGATTGCCGCTATACCAGGCGATGAAGAACTCGCACGCGTAGGCGTAGCCGACCATCATGCCCGTGGCCATGATGATCTTGTTCATCTTCTCCAGGTGATCCATCGTGATGTAGTCCTTAAGACCGAACACCTCGCGCGTGATCACCAACAGAGTGACGACCATCGCAAAGCCCGAGAAAATCGCGCCCGCAACGAAGTAAGGCGGGAAGATCGTCGTGTGCCAGCCAGGGATGTGCGAAACGGCGAAGTCAAACGACACGATCGTGTGCACTGATAAGACCAGAGGCGTGGAGAGGCCAGCTAAGATCATGTAGGCCGTCTCGTAGTGATTCCAGTTGCGCGTGCTTCCGCGCCAGCCCATGGACAAAAGCGTGTAGACGGTTTTGCGAATCTTGTTCTTGGCCCGGTCGCGCACCGAGGCCAAATCCGGAATCAGACCCACGTACCAAAATACGGCCGAGATCGTGAAGTAAGTGCCCACGGCAAACACGTCCCAAAGCAAAGGGGAGCGGAAGTTAACCCAAAGGTGCCGTTGATTGGGGTAAGGCAGCAACCAGAATGCCGCATACCAAGGCCTACCGGTGTGCAGGATCGGAAACGAAAGCGCCGTGATAACAGCGAAGATCGTCATGGCCTCAGCAGAGCGATTGATCGCCGTGCGCCACTTCTGTCTAAACAAGAACAAGATGGCTGAGATCAGCGTGCCTGCGTGGCCGATACCAACCCAGAACACGAAGTTCGTGATGTCCGTACCCCAACCGCTCGGTTGGTTGATGCCCAGCACGCCTTGGCCGTAATAAATGAATGAGCCCACGACAAACAGCCAGATCGCAAGCGCTACTCCGGCGATGGCAAAACACGCCCACCATTTCCAAGTCGGGTAACTCTCGACAGGTCGCGCGACGTCGGTGTTGACGTCCGCAAAAGTTTTTCCGCCAGTAACAAAGACATCCGGTTGAAGGATCGCAGCAGCATCTTGGGCCATACCTTTTTTTAATGGAGGCTCTGCGTAAGTTCCAGCTATAAATCAGGGCATGAGCACCCCCCACGCCTCCGAACGCACCCGGCTTTTTTTGACGCTCCTCATCGGAATTTGCTTGCTCGGGGCGAACTTCCTCTTTTCGGTCCTCGTTCTTGCCGGCCGGACAGACGAGGTCGTCTTGGGTCTCGTTTATCTGGTGGCGCGGGTGGGAATTTTGTTTGGCTCCGGCGCCTATCTTTCGGCTCGGGCAGCGCGTAGCCGGGTGCAAACCATCGGGCTTGTCAGTCTTTTAGCATTCGTCGATCAGGTCATTTGGAAGGGCGCCTGGATCTGGCTTCAAATCCGCTCCGGCGCACCCGAATGGACGGGGATTCCTTACTCCAGCATCATTTGGGGCATCCTTTTGGGATACTTCGCCTCGATCGCGGTTTTGATCTTAGTTGCGCTGGGCGCCTATGAGGCGGGACAAGCGTGGAAGCGTCGTGCGTGATACCCTAAAGACCATGCCAAAGCTCCCGATCGTCGTCACCATAGCCGTGCTGTGCTTGGTCACCTGGAGCTGCTCACCCGCTGCTTTGCAACGATCCGACTACGACATCATTGTTGCAGGGGATGTGATCGCCACGAACTCCGAAATGACCCGCCTCCACGTGCCTAAATGGCTGGCCTCGCGCCAATGCCTGCTGAAATACCCCTTCTTGGTTCAAAACCAAAACGGATCGAAGCGAGCCACCGTACTGCTTTCGCAAGCTCGCGTGGCGGTACCCGAAAAGCCCTCGTCCTTTCCGATGACCTGCCGGGTGCTCGATGCCCCCGAGGCCAAGGAAACGGGGCGAACCCCCGCCACATTGGATCTTGAACCAGGCCAGAAGCGCCTTTTGGAGTGCGAAGCTAAGATCGAGGCTACGGACGAAAATGGCCTACAAGGCCCCAAAGCGTGGGCTTTTTTAGAAGTTCCCGTCCAAGGCGCCAAAGATCCGCTGCGGTTTAGGTACCGATTTCGAATTGAGGACTTTGACTGATGCGAAAGGTCCTCTTAACCCTCGCATTCGCAGGCTTGCTGCCCACCCAGGCTTTTGCCCAGCGCCTCTATCCCGAAGAGCCCGCGCCTCAAATGATCGGGGCGCTCTCGAACATGACCTCCATGGGCTCGCAGGCCTACGAAGGAATGCTTCATTTTGAGCTCGCCGACTGGAAGGACAACGCCACGCATACGTCGGCGCGATTGGTCTCAGGCTGCGGCGTGGCGGCTGAGGCCCGCGTGGTGGGCTTTCCGGAGCGCAACATGCTCTTGTTCTTGATCAAGAACACGACGGACAAACCGATCGAGTTTTTTGCCGATGAGATCTCCGTCGAGTTCAGCACGAGCTTGCGCCACAACCCGCAGTACGATTTTGCGCAAGGAAAGGTCCTGCTCGAGCCCGGCAAAGTCGTCTATGGGGCTGTCCCGCTTCAGGATAAATACGACTTTAAAGAAGCGCAGTGGTTCAAAGCGGACTTCCCGTTTGCCACGACCCCGACCGCCACCGCGCCCGACCAGAAGCCCTGCATGCTCACCGCGCGCATTGAGCGAAATCTCAGCGTTCCTTTATTGGAAGAGTCCTACTTGCAGCGCACGCAATGGGAGTTCGGTGCGGCGTTTGGAACCACGGCTCTTAGACTTGGTCCAGTGAGCCAACTGGGAGTGCCCGCTGTCACGTTGAGCTTTTTTTCGGATGTTTACTTCAGCCAAAGACACGGGGTTTTCTTCCGAATTTTTTGGGAGAACTTCGGTGGCGGCAATCAAACCGTCTTCACGCCGATTCAGGGCGGATATTCCGGCTCTCCCACGCTTCAGGCGATCAGCTTCTCGGCAGGCTATTCCCATCGTATCCGACTGGGGGAGAGATGGTTTGTCTACGCGCAAGGCGGGCTAGGAATTTACGGCTACCTTTATACCGAATGGAACGCCAGCGGCGTCACCGTGCGCACGCGTTCGGATCAGTTTACGATCGACCTGCAAGGAGCGATCGCCTATCGGTGGCTCAATATCGGCCGCGGGCTCTTTCGAGGCTCTTACTTCGTGGATCTCACTTTGTTCAATCGCACGCTCCCATTTGCTGCGATCGAGACGCTCGGCGCAAACGGAAACGTCACCGGCGCTTTGGTCTCGTTTCGATGGGGAAGGTAACTATGACTCGTTTTCTATCGTTCACATCCATGTTGTTAGCGCTCTCCACCCCTGCGTTCGCGCTCCAGGCAGGCGATCCAGCGCCCTCGTTTGAGGCCAAGAACCAAGACGGCAAGCTGATCCGCTCCGCTAGCCTCAAGGGAAAGCCTATCGCGATCTTCTTTTATCCCAAGGACTTCACCAGCGGCTGCACCGAGCAGGCCTGCCAGTTTCGGGATTCCTACGGCGCCTTTAAAAAGGAAGGCGCGGTCGTTTTGGGCATTTCACGCCAGGATGAAAAAAGTCACCAAGCGTTCATCAAAGAGCACAAACTTCCTTATGACCTGCTCGTGGACGAGGACGGAAAGCTGGGCAAGCTCTTTGGAGTTGGGAGCATGTTCTTTGGCCTCTCGAGCCGCTCGAGCATCTTGATCGGAGCAAACGGAAAAGTGCTTCGCTTTTACGAATCCGCCAACCCCAAGACCAACGCCAAAGACATGCTCGAAGACCTACGCGCTGCCCCAAAGGCGGCTCCTGCCAAGCCTTAGCGCTGTGGCAATCGCCTCAAGCCTGAGGTAGGAATTTATCATGATGACCTCAAGAAGCCTCTCTGTGGTTGCTTCCCTTTTGATCGCTCTTCACGCTGCGGGCTGTTCAACAGCCTCGCTTGATACCAACCGACCCATCGACCTCCGGGGAGGCGACTATCGGCAACATGGCCAATCGCTCAACAACGGGGATGTCGCCGATAAGTTGGTCCACGAAAAAAGCTCGGCTTCGATGGTCAAGACATCAAACACCTACTCGACGCTTGCTTACGCTACGGCCCTGCCAGGGCTCGCTTTTTTGGGCTGGGGCATTGGAAGCGCCATTCCGCAAGGCGGCAGCGTCGCATGGGCGCCTACCCTTGTAGGGAGCGGAATCCTAGCCGCCAGCATCACGTTTGCCGTAATCAGTAAGGCGATTTTTTATGACGCCGTCCGCGAGTACAACAAGAACTTCGATAACGGTGGGAATAGAAAAACCACGATCCTGGAGCAAGCCAACCCTTGGGTGGCCGTTGTGCCGGATGGCGTTGCAAGCGGCGTTAGCGTCGGATTTTGAGCCTCGAATATCCCCTTGACGGGATGTTTGGGACCGAATAACCGGTTCGTTTAATGGATTGGTTAAAAAATGAACAATTCTATTGAACTCAAGAGCGCGCGAATATCCTATTCAGAATATGGCCCGACCCATGCGCCAACTCTCGTCTTTGTGCACGGCAACTCAGGCTCGCGCAAGACCTTCGCGCCTCAACTCAGTGGTCCGCTTTCGGAGAAGTTCCATCTTCTGGCGCTGGACCTTCCTGGGCATGGCGGCTCTACGCTCAATCCTTCCGCAGGACTCAAACATTCTTTACCGACTTACGTCAAAGTACTTTGTGAGTTCCTAGCAGCACTCAAAGTTTCGCGCCCAATTCTCGTGGGTCATAGCCTGGGTGGCCACGTCGTCCTCGAGGCGATGGAAGAGATTCCCTCGATTCGAGGAGTATGCGCTTTTGGAACCCCGCCACTTGCTAGCCCGCTGAATCTAGGAGAGGTGTTTGTCCCCAGCGATCATTTGGGATTGTTTTTCAGCGGTGCCGCGACACAGGAACAAGCGGAGAACGCCGTAAGTCTCTTGTTTGGCGCACAGCCGCCCTCAGAGGAAGTTCGTCAGCTCTTTGTCGAAGAGTTCATGTACACCAATCCGATGGCTCGACTGGAGCTCGCACAAAGCGTTGCCGAGCTTCAAGTTAAGGACGAGGTCTCGCTCTTAGCGCGCACCAAGACGCCTCTTTGTCTCATTCTCGGTCGTCATGAGCGCGTAGCGAATCTCGCCTACGTCCAAACGCTCAAAAGCCCCATGCTCTGGAGGGGCCAGCTGCAGATCATCGAGGATGCAGGCCATCTTCCGACCTATGAGACAACCGCTCAGTTTGACAGCCTCCTGAGCGAGTTCGCCAACAGCCTGCCTCTCTAAAAATTATTTTTTGATTAAGTAAGGCCGCGCTCTTGGCTTCACGCCTGAGGCGATGACCTTGTTGTAAAAAAGAACGCTCTCTGGCCGTTTGAGCGCCTCGAAGTACTCCTGCTTGAGCTTATTGAAAGCGGCCGCGCCCCCGACTCGTTCCTTAATAAAGGGCTTTGCGTGATCAATGGCTTGGTTGAGATTTTCGATCTCTTGGATCAGCTCCTGGCCTTTGAACTCCACGGTCAGGACGTGCCACTGGAGATTTTCCATTCCCAACGCAGCGAGGAGCGCTGGAATTTTTCGTGCGACATGAAAATCCACGGTCTTTGCATCCCTGACTTTAGCCAAAGCTTTTTTGAGAAATGCGGAGCTCGGAAAAACCTCCGAAAGCGTGCCCTCAAGATCGATGCAATAAAGCGTTCCACCGGGTTTGAGCGCCTCAAAAAGGCGGCCTAAGACTTTTTTTGCGCCGGCGTGATCAAAGTGCCTTAGGACGTAACGGCAGAGGATCACGTCAAACTGACCTTGCTCGGAGGCCGCATCGTTTGCTGAGGCCTTAAGCAAGTCCTTCTGGAAAAAGTCGATTTTTCCCGGCTCCCCATACTGGGCTTTAGCCATTTCGACTCGCTCGGCCGAGACATCCCAACCGACGATGTGGACACCCTGAGCTAGCGTCGAGAGATGATGACTCACGATTCCGCTGCCGCAACCCGCATCCAAGATTTTCTGCCCCGGAGCCAGCTTCAAAAACTGCAACTCCTGCCTGAAGTCGTAGGCCGTCATTCGAGACTGCCTCTCCAGTCGCTCGCTCTCTTCTTGTGAGTCCAAGATATAGTTGCTGGCCTTGTTTCCCATGCCTTCTCCGTAGGATTAGTTGGCGTTCCTCTTCACGAGCCTAAGCTTTTGTCTCTGCTCGTCGATCTCCTGAAAAACCTCTGCCTTGTCGGCGGCCTTAATATAGGTACGGCGCTCTCCATTAGGACTTGTGCCTTTGGACAAGCAAACCTGGGCAACGCCTCCGACGCGGAAGATGGGCAAGGAGAAAGGGTTGATGAGATTTCCCAACGAGTAGTAAACAGGCACGACCCTATCGGGGTCTCGTTTGGTTCGATAAAAATCGATCGGCTGAATCACGTGGGGGTGGTGGCCGATGATCAGGTCAAATCCCATCTCAGCTAAGCGATGCGCGACGTCAACCTGCTCTGGCGTGGGATAGCACTCGTGCTCCATGCCCCAGTGAAGCTGGCCGATGATAAAGTCCACTTGGTTGTCGTGACAAAATCGGATCTGAGCTTCGATCTGCGAGAAATCGATCTCATCCACTCGGCGGTTGAGGTACGTGCGATTGACGATCCACGGTTTGCTCGGCGGAGCCTTGTGGGCATTGAGACCAAAGGTCTGCGAAATGATGCCCAGCTTAAAACCCTTCTTCTCGAGGATCGTCGCCGATCGATATTCGCTCTCTGAGGCGTTCACTCCATTGAAGGCGATTCCCTCGGCCTTGAGCGTCTTGATCGTCGAATCGACGCCCTTCTCGCCGCAATCCAAGCTGTGATTGCATGCGGTAGACATGAATGAATACTTTTTGTCGCCAAGCCCTTTAGCAGCGTCGAAGTTCTCGCGCTTGTAATAAAGCGGCGGCGGCGCAGGAAGCTGGATCTTAAAATCCGCCGTTCCCGGAAAAACAACACATTCCAAATTAGCCATCGAGACGTCTGCGCCAAACAAAAGATCGGCGACATCGTTGTAAAGCGTGTCGCTCGAATTAGGCAAAAACGGGTGATCCATGAGATCACCGACGGCAGTAAGGCTCAATTCGCGCTCAGGCTTGAAGGCCTTGGGGAGCTCAACGCGAAAGCCCTCCAGCTTTTTGAAATATTCTTCGAGACCAGAGTTTTTTCGTGCTCTGAAAATCGGAAACTGGGCCTTGTACAACCAATAAATCAGGTCCGCCCGCGTCATCGTCTCGAGGTCCCCGCTGGCTAAAATGGGGTAGCGCCAGCAGCCCGAAATACGCGCGTAGGTGATCTTGCTGTTGTAACGGATCCACTCCTTTAGCGGGAGCTTGAAGATGTCTTTCGCTGTCCGCAACAGCCGAACGCCCATGCAATGCTCATCGGAATGGGCGGGTCTAAATCTTAAATGCTCACGCTAGGGTGACAATCGCGATTCTCTTACGAGACCCTAAAGTTCGCTGAGTCAGCTGACGAAATGGGGCTATGGCGGCTAATTCCAAAAGGAATATGCGTTCTTTGCCAAGCGGGGCCTCGCTAGACGAGGAATCCAAACTCCTCAATGAGTTCCGAATCGTCGAATTCCGGCTAGCCTATTTTCAGATGGGTTCGTCGGAAGCCCAAACCATGCTTGGACGTGTCGCAGGCCTTAAAATCAACGAATACGTGAATGCGCATAGGACGGGGATCCTTCCCTTTGATGCCGTCGATTTGATCTGCATTCACTACCTGACGTGCCGAGTTACGCCC
>JBGAWT010000007.1:22399-31409 GCA_044227445.1 Bdellovibrionia bacterium
TGGTCCCTTGCGCAACAATCAAGTCGATTGCCTACGAGGACTCAGCGTTCTTTAACATGCCGTTTCCGGCTTACGAGATTCTGCCTAAGGAGCCTCGGGTGCACCGAGAGGCCCTGGAGGGCGTGGTCAACGCAGCGCGCGATCAGGGTTTGCCCGTGAATTACTTAGGCGGCTGGACGTTCAATAGCGAATACCGGAAGTACCCCAAGGTCGTGAACTTTTTTAAGGAGGCCGCCACGGTGGCGATCGCCCAGGACGTCATCGCCAATAACGGATTTTCGGTCTCAGCGGGGATCGTAAAGTTCAAGGTAGATCGCTTCTTGGAGAGCATCGGGTTTTTACCGCTTCTGAAAGACGGAAAAGAGCTTCCTGCCTTCGTTTGCCCCGCTCTGCTTGGCGAAGACGTTCGTTACTTCACAGCGACACCCGATCAAATCTCAGAGCATGCCCGCGCTTTGATCAAAAAGCACAAGGCTCTTTGGGACAATCGCCTCGTCATGGGTCCGGTAAGCGCAAAAGGCGCCAAGCGCGCCGCTTAAAGATCGATTTCGTACAGGCACATGGGATCGCCGCGGCCTCGGCATTTGATCTGCCTTGAAGCCGATGGAGCATGCCCAGCCAGAGTCGCGATCCCACCGGCAACTCCGGCTCGATAAGAGCACAGATTGAGCGAGCTGAATGAATCGCGATAGTCCATCTCCTTGATCGCGTCGCCTTCTTGCATACGGACGATCAAGCGATTGTCGCTGACGAAATAAAGCCCGTAGTGCGCATTCATCTCAAGGTGGGAGCCGATCTCAGAGAAGAACTGCTCGTAAACATCCTTCTTGGTCTTGCATTGCGAGAATTGAGCCTTCAGTCCGGCGCCCGCGTTGGAAATGAAGAAATGCTTTCCAACTCCGTTAATGGCCTGGAGGTCGAGCCTGCCCCAGGCGTTCAGCGCATCCAAAAAATCGATGGCAAATTTGACGCTGATGAAAAGATCCTCGTAAGCAAGCGCTACGCGCTTCACTCCTAAGGAGCGCAAAATGCGGTCCGTCACCGAAGGTCCAAAAGAAGAGTCGCAGTAATGAATCATCCCTGCGGCAGTACGGCGCCTGGAGTATGCCGCAAGCTGATACTCCTCGGGGATCTCGGTGGGGTCTTGCTTGAACTTGCGCTTAAATTCCTCCGCGCTGGGAGGAAAGCTCAGCAGGTCGGTTAGAGACAAATCCACTGAGTCCGAAAAACTCAGGATGTTGGAAATAGGCAGACCGCCGATGCGCTTGTAGTTTTCGTACGCCGACACCGTCAGACCCATGCGGTCCGCGAGCTCCCAGTCGGACCACTGCATGATGTCCTTGATGTTGCGAATCGCGCCCCAAACGCGTCGCTCGAGCAACTTCCCAGATATAAAGGTATCAGATGCCGTCATTCGCTCTCACCGCAGAATCTTCCTAGCACACGCAGGAAGCCTTGCTGCGCAAGCGATATACCGATTCCAGAAACAATAAAAGAGAATATTGTGGGCGGAATACCCGCCCACGGCTAGCCCGAACTAACCCGCAAGCGCGCGTCGATCCGAAATCTGGCGCTCGCGCTTGTCGACCTTGATGCGATTCAAGAACTGTTGCATCGCTCGGTCTTCCAAAACGAGTTCCGTAGGAATGCTGTAAACTTCGCAAAACGCGAGCCACTCGATCACGCCAGGACGGGCTTGGCCGTTTTCGATCTTCGAAAGATGCGGCTGGCTGATTTTGAGGGACTTCGCCATCTCTTGTTGGCTGAGCCCGCGCGCTTTTCGAACCTCGAAAAACAGCGTGGAAATACGATCATTTAAGATTTCAGGTGATGTTGCCATGAGAAGATTCCTCTCGTTGTGGTTGCGTGGTTGACGAATGATGAGGACCCGGCTGTTGGGCCAAGGCCCCGGTAACTTTGTGCTTGGTTTGATTTTCGCATTGAGTGATTACCCACTGCGCCAGTGCAGCAGGCTCCTCGAGCTGCACGAAATGGGAAGAACTCTGGAACGTCGTTTGGTTGAACTGATGCACGCGCTGCTTGAGGTAAGCAACCTCATCAGCCCGCGAGATGTAAGAATCGTGTGCCCCAAAAACAACGGATGTTGGCGCTTGAATACGCGAGTACCTTGCACCGGCTTCACTTGCGCGATCCCTGGCTCGCTGAAAAGCCAAAAGCACATCGACTTGCTCAGAGGGATTGATCGTCCAGGGCGGGGCCTCAAAAGAACCCTGCCATTGCAAAAAGGCCGCCTCGTTGTGCCAACCTTGAAGAACCACCTCAGGCATGGAAAGCGCGGTTGAAACTCCCTGAAGCATGGGCGCGTCCATGAGTGTGCGCGTTTCTTTAAGCGCGCTGTCCAGGACAAGAAGCCGGTCTAGGTCGCTCGTCTCGCGCGCTGCCTCAACGCCGAGCTTCATAAGGCGGCAAAACGTGGCGAAAACCTGCGTGTTAGGTGCCACCAAGAAAAGATGTTCAACTCGCGAAGGGTGCTTCTCGGCCAGATCGAGCGCGTAATTGCAGCCAAAGGCATGTGCCATAATCAAAACCGGCTGCTCGAAAGACAGAAGCGCCTTCTCCGCGCTCTCGAGCCTGGCTTGATAGGCGTCTTTAGAAGACGCCTCTAGGATGCCCTGCGGCTCTTCCCAAAAAGTAGTCTGAATGTGCACGGAGTCTAGAACGGGCGCAACGACATGACGTTCAGCTTCGGTATGTAAGCCTGGACCGCCATGAAGAAAAAAAACCCGGTGCATCCTTTTGTTAAACAAAAACTGGGGCCTTATTTCAACAAGAATGTTGATTCAGGCCGTCACATCTGACGCACCACGAAAAAAGGCGCCCACCGAGTGCTCAGTGGGCGCCTGAATCACAACCCTCGAAGGGGGGGCTTACTTCTTTTCTTCGGGCTTGGCATTGGCAAGCGGAATGATGCAATCCTTCTTGCCCCCCTCACTTGGTGCCGCCGCAAGCTCACCCTTGCCAGCCAAGGTGCTGAGCTTCTTAGCTAATTCGGCCACCGACATCGGCTGGCGAGGAGCGAACTCCCCTGGCCTTGGCAGGTCAAACAGGCCGTGACCGGCTATAGCGTCCAATGCGCGGTCAAACTGCTCGGCAGGCGAAGGAACGACTTCGCGTGCTCCAAAGGCGATCACAAAGGTGTCGAACACGCGATAAGCGTCCCGAGCCTTGGGTTCAGTCGCCTTGAGGGCTTGTTCCTGCATCGTCTTATGCAGACGTCCCAAAAGACGATCTGGCTCGCCCATCTTGGCAGCTGCGATGAGCGCAATTTGGCTCGTACGCGTCATCTTAGGATCCTTAAAGAGCTCACCCATGTAGGTCATGAGGCCTTCCCACAGGGGGCGCTCAGCTGGCTTGCCTTCGACAATCGCTTTGGCGACAGCATCGGCTTCGGCAACCAGGGCTGGGTACAATACGGATTCACCCTCGGCCACGATACCGGTGAGCAGATCCACTCCAGCTGCGATTTCTTGCTGCTGGTAGAGGTCACCTACGTAGGTTTTTTCCTTCGTTGCTTCCGCCGCAAGCGACTTGGAAGCGACCATATAGACCTCAAGAGCGGTCATATAATCGTTGGTCCAAACGCGGTAAGGGCGCGACTCCATGAACGCCTGGTACTGACCGACGCGCGCAATGCTGTCAGGGTGGCTATTAGCACCCGAAGCTGCGCCATCGTAGTAAGCGGCCATCTCTTGGTTGGTGCGCATCTTAGACATCATCTGGTCATGCTGCTCCAGCGCCTTCTCAGCGGTGAAGCTTGGGCCACCAGCGAGAACGGCGTCTGCGCCGATTGCTGCGCGAACCGCACGGTAGTGGTCACCACCGAAAGCACGCGTCGTTGCAATCAGACCCATGACGTCAGAGGACGCTTCTTGAGCGCGCTGCAGACGACCTTGGTCTTTTTTAAATGCGAACGGATCAGCTGCCTCACCCGCTGCCCCTGCCGCTTCGCCGTAAGCCACGCTGTTTGCCAGCGAGCCTGCAACGTTCCAGAAGCGATCTTGGCCTAGGCCCTTGTACAAGCGCTTGCCCATCTCGCGAACCAAAACGCGGTAGTTGTGACGAATCCTGCGCTCAGCCGGGCTGTGCTGGCTGAAGTTCTCCACGCGACCGTACTTGCCGGCGCGTTCGTTGCGGAACAATTCCACGAAATCATCCAAGGAGCGCTCCAAGCGTGCTGCCAGTTCTTCTTGGGAGCGGCCTTGAAGCAAGTTGCGAAGACCCGCGTACTGAGGGCTTTCGATTACGTTCTTTGGAACTTGCGGACCGCTGGTCGTCGGATCAGGCGATGGTCCTGGAATGAGGTTGCGACCCGCTTCGTAGAAGATGGACGTAACCAGAGTAGAGATCCAGATATCGAAGCCGCGAACGTGCGCGATTTCGTGACCGATGATCGGAACCAGACGGTCGAGGCGCGTTTTATCGCCAGCGACTTTGGTGTCCGTCATTTCGATGAGTGAGTTGAAGAACACGGCGTAAGGCGCGTTCGGGTCGTGTTGAAACGTGTAGGCGTTTGGCTCACCGATGCCCGAGATCATTGCGATGGCGTCCTTGCGTCCGTTGGATGGAAGCAAAGAACCCTTGAGCACTTCGTTAAAGAGGCGACCCACTTCGTGGCTGTTGTCGAGCTTGCCGAATTGCATGAGCGACTGCGTGAGGGTGGCTTCGACTTCTTTTGCCAATTCAGCGCGCAACGTTGCTGCGATCTTGAGCACCATCGGATCGCGCGTGAGCGAATCCATGACGGGGCCCTTCACGCCTTGAGCGGTCGTGCGTGCGGAATGCCACAGGATCTCAGGCTGAAGAATGGGGGAGTTGACTGAGCGTTGAACCCAGCCGTTGAGCTTGTCGCGCACCACGGGATGGTTTGCTAGCGCGTCCACCGGCTGTTCCGGCACCTTAATAACTTTTTTGGCAGCTGAATCGTCTGCCGGTTTGTCGCCTTCTGCCGCAAAACTAACACTCATCAGAGCGAGCGCGCACAGAGTACCCCACACGTATACCAACGTTCGTTTCGAGAAAGTCATTTGAATGTAACCCCTTTATCCGGAATGGATCTCGGATTGGTATTCGTGATGCTGATGCAATGCAAGAAATATTCGTGACACACCGCTTGGTTTTTTGTAGCGATGCCTCGAGATGTGGAAAGCAGTACTGAATGTTGGTGTTTTTGTGTGGCTGACGCAAGGCGTTGCAATCGCCGCATGCGACACCAAGCTTCTTGCACCCAAAGTTTATTGGGGCGCCGTCGAAGAAGTTCCGTTCATGGCCGCTTTTTTGGCGCGCCCCGAACGTCTCAAGCACTGGCTCGAAAAACCTCGCGTGCGTTACTACTTGGATCGATTTGAATCGCGCCAATCAATCTTCGATCCCGAAGATTCCGAAGTCGTAGGCTTGCTACACACGGAACAAATTCCACGCGGCGGCATCCGATGGGGCGTGCGAACGATCCTACTTTTATTCATCAGCGCAACGGCGTGCTTCGCGTCGTGTTCGAGCACATCGTAGGCGAGCAATGGGAAGAAGTTCCCGGTCGCGCGCCCATCCGTCGTCAAACGCGCATCGATACATCGATGGCTGAGTTTGTTTTTGCGATGGGCGTTTGGATCTCCAGACAAAAACCGCGACGTGAAGTCATAGTGCGCCGACTCTGAATCCCGAACTAGGTGAGGCTCTTCGGAGGCTCGGGTTTGTCGAGGTGACCCGCGCCCGGCCAATGGCGACATCAATTTGATGCGCGTATTTAGGCCCTCGTCGCGAACGATTCCTTAGCCGTTATTGGCCCGATCGCCCTTTGCGAAATCCTTGATAGCTTCTTCGCGCATTCGCCGTCTCGTATTGTGCGTAGCCCAAAGCCCACGCATCGCTCAAGCCGCCACCAAAAACTCGAAAAAAGGTGCCTCGTGGGGTTGAGGACCAGACCCAGATATTCCCGATGATGTTCTTAAAACCCGCGCTGTTGGATGGACCTTCGTGAACTTCTCTCAAGTCGTAGCTTCGGGAGATTCGTAAAAAGGGGTGCATCCTCGGGGTTGTTCCCAAAGAAATACTCCGTCTTGGCTCCTGCCAGATGAGCCTTTTCCAATGTGCGAAGCGAAGGGATTTGAAATCTCATCTCCAGCCCGAGATCGCGCGCAACCGCTGAGAGCTCCGAAAGATGCCTTCGGGCTTCGCTCAAACTCACGCCTACGGCCGGCATGTTGGCGTTAGTACGAATCTGCTCTGCCGCCTGATCAAAACTCAAAACATTTGGAGCCGTACTGCTATCCGTAAAATAGGTGTACGTTCCGCTCGCCCCATAAAGCAGATTGCTCTCGGTCGTCTCCGCAAGCCATCCCCGCTCTCCAGTAACGGGCAGCTCCCTGAGACTCTCTGCAACCGCAAGATCGATCGGATAGTCTTTGATGCCGTGCCTGCGCGCTTGCTCCTTATATACGCGCCACAGGGGAAGCCGCACAGCAAGGATCGACTCAACCTGTTCGCGCTGTGCGGGCAAGACGGACTTTAAAATTCGCACGCCCCGCCAATCAGGCGTACCCATTTGAAGGTAAACGTAGAGCGCTTTTTGCTCGACCGGCACTTCGGGTGAGCTCAAAAATTTCTCGCCGATGCTCCTGCGCACGGTCAGAGGCTTTGCCTGAGGGGGCAACCTCTCTAAGGCTGCTTCGCGCAGAATGCGCACGGACCTCATGAGCTCCGCGACTTTTTGAACGTCCGTCGCACTGTTTTTCTCAAGCCGCGCGATCACCGCCTCTTGAATCCAAAGTGCGCCGCGCAAGCTCAGGTCAGAAAGCGCCAGGAGTTGTCGACCGTACTGAAGCGAATCTCGGGGCGCCCCTGGGCCGGGCAAGACATTTTGCTCCAAGTAGCGGCTCACCAGCAGATCGAGCTTTTGGGGGGCGCGCGGCTTAGCGTGAGAGCTCGCATAGAGTTTGGTGATCTCTAGAAGAGTGAGTGGAAGCAAAACATGGCGCACAGGCGAAAGCGCGTCGATGGAACACTTAGGCTTGGGGGCCGCAAGGACAGACGCCCCAAACACCAGATTCAGGAGAGCTAAATAGAGGAATACTAAGGGACTTTTCACTACAGACACGCAAAGAGGCACTAACACGTCGCGTTAAATAAGGGAAGCCAACCGCCGAATTCAGCCCTTGGTCTTGATTCCGCGCGCGGCCAAGAAGGCTCGAATGATCTCGCGCTTATCACCTTGGATTTCGATCACGCCTTCTTTGCCATCCATGAGGTAGGTGCCCCCCGAGCCGCACTTCTTTTTAAGCGCTGTGGTGAGTTCCTTTAAGAAGAGCTCGGATTTGGGGAGCTCCGCGATCACCGATACGGTCTTTCCGCCACGACCTGTTTTTTCCATCCGGATGTTGGCGACAAATTTGTATTTGGATGCATCAACGTCGGCCTCACACGTGCACTCGGAGAGGAGCTCCTTACACTTGGGGCAGCGCTGATTGAGTTTGGGATCCGTCGAATAAACGAGACGGCCTGTATCAGAAGGGGACATGGCGATCCTTTCGTGGCGCGATCATGAATACATGAACTCGACGAGTTTTTTGTATTCACCCGCTTTACGCGCGAAGTCTAGGGCGCCAATGTACGCCTTTCTTCGCTCCTCGGGCGCACCCTTCAAACGATCTCCCCACGTGGGGCGAGACCAGGTGCTTTTTTCGCAGAAATGTTCGACTAAAATTCGACCAAATCGCCCATTCCCATTAGGAAACGGGTGAATCGTCTCGATCCTTTCATGAAACCGAGCGGAGATCTCCTCCTTCGAAAATGTCTCTTCTCGAATCCAAAATGTTAGATCGCCTTCCAATTGCTTGAACGCACCCCAAATCTGATGTGGCGGAAGAAAGTCGGGGTTGTTGAGCTCATGGGTTCGCACTTTCCCAGCCCAGCCCCAAACATCGCAAAAAAGCCTCTTATGCAAGGTCAGCCAAAAGTCATGCGTCGTGCCCGGGCCTTCTTGTTTTTTTAGCCAGGCGAGCCCTTCAACGATATTGAGCTCCTCGTATTCATCGAGCTCTCCCATGGTTTGAATGTTTTTCGGGATCAGATCTTTTTGCAACTCCAGAGGCAGGGGCGTCTGGCCGTCCCGGTCTTTAAAAAGAAAGTTACTCACCACACGTCTCCCTTCTTAAAGAATTTCTCTGCCAACCGCTCCACCCGCTCTTCGAGGGATTGATTTACTTTTTGGTCTTCCAAAGTCATGTGCACATCTGCGGACTCCAGAAGCAGCCTGGCCTTTTTCCGAGCGGCCTCCTTCATCAAGTCTTGGATGTCGGACTTCGGAACAAATGCGTACATGAACTCGCATTCCATCGCCTGAGCCATCATCTTCAGGGTCGCGATCGTGACTTTTCCTTGGGCCTCTCCACGCTCCGCCTGCGCCGTGGTAGCCGTGGTCACCCCGACGCGCCGAGCAAGCTGCTTGAGCGTCAGCCCTAGGGCTTGGCGCATATACCTAATCCAGCCTAGGCGCACACCGGCTTCCGGAAGTGCTTTTCGGAGCATCGCTACGCGGCGATTGACTTGGGAGATGGCTAAGGCATCGGGTTCTTTCATTGATACATTATGTATAAAAACATAAATAAATTCATATAAATTATGTAATTAAACATAATTTTATGCATGTAAAATATGTTTAATTACATAATTAATTCCACCTTAGTCTTGTTTTTATTGAATATTTATTGATTTAGCAACGCGAGCACGGTTTTAAGCTCTTCTGCAATCGGCCCCTCGCCCGAGACGACGGCCGTTGCGTGCTCAAGCGACGGCTCCACAAACTCGTCGTGCATGGGTTTGACCTGAAGCTCGAACTGTTTTTTCACTCCCTCAGGCTGCCGGCCGCGTTCTTTGACGTCACGCTCCAGCCTACGAGCGAATCGCGCGGCTTCTGAAGTCGCCACAAAAACTGAGATGTCTAGGCAGGCCCGGATCTGAGGCTGCGAGAGAAGCAAGATTCCTTCGGCGATGACGA
>JBGAWT010000262.1:0-3600 GCA_044227445.1 Bdellovibrionia bacterium
GTTGGGAGACTTATCCGCGAGGCCACTTCTTTGGAATGACGCTCAAGAAGGTCAAGGCCATCAGCGTGGGTAGTACGCGCGAGCTCGCCGCTCTCGTGGGCGTTAAGCCTCCTTGCAAGCCCGCCTCCTGGGGCGAGCGTTGGAAGAGCCTCAAAGCAGCAACGCAAGCGCTGGATTTTTCGCGCAAGCGCTGGTCGGCGGATTTAAACGGCGCACTTCCGCGCTTGGCTAAGGCTCTTGCTCAGATCAATGCCGAGAGTGTGGAGACGGCGCAAAAGGACGCAGCCAGGATCTGGGAGAGCTGGGTTACGGATCGCGAGCAAGAATACTCTCGCAGCATCGAGCCTGCGGCGTTTGAGCTGGAACGGAAAATCAATCTCATGCCCGGCGGCAAGGGGTGCTCCACCGCCGCACCTCCAGCCTGGGAGCGCTTCATGGACAAGCCTGCTGCCGAAGCCAAGACAGCGCTTTTGGCGCGGGCACCGGCTAAGCGCTGGCCGGGCGGATATTTCACTTTTCGCATGGATCTAGAGCAGGGCGGCGCGTGGCTCAACGGCCAGTTTCGGTTTCAGCCCGGGGTGCCGGGGTCGCTCCTCAATCCCGTGTGGCTGGATTTTCAGGGCACCTCGGATATCGGCCTTGAGGGGAGCATCGATGATTCGCTCAACCTCGCCTGGAGCAGGCCCTTCAATCCTCAGGGCCAGCTGGCTTATCGCGCACGTACGCAAAGACTCGAAGTCAGTGGTGCGCGGGTAGCTCCTCAAAACTTTTTTGTTCTCGAAACCGAGTTCTCCGAGCCTCCGCGCGCTCGCGCGTTTTGTTGCGATGGTTTGGCGGGGGCGGATTTTCTACGCAGCAAGGTCGTGGAGCTCAGGACCGAAACGCCCTACGAGCTTCAGATCTACGATGCGAAGGGATTCTCTTGGGGGACGGCTCCGGAAGCGAAAGTCGTACCCGTGGAAGCTCACTTTGGTTCGGATGGCGTTCCTTCGCTGAGCTGCCAATGGGGCGGCAAGGGTCGTGAGCTTCGTGTGGTGCTCGATCCGGCGCTGCCGGAGGCGTGGTCCGGCAGCATAGGGGTGCCTAAGGGACAGGACTTGGTTTGCGGAGGCGTGCCGATTCTGACCGATGAGGTGGCCAAGCAAGCGGGAGCGCCTTTGAAGCTTCGAGCGGGCTATCCTAAGGCCGATCTGATTTTTGGAGCCCCACTCGTGACGAGAGGGCGCGTGACGTGGGACCTCCCGCACGGACGCATCTGGGTGCCTAGGCTTTTTGGCGAAGCGCCCATCCAGGCTAATCGCACGGGGCTGAGCCTCGTGTTCATTCATGAGGAAGGAAGCGACTATGATCGCGATCTCAAGGTCTGGAAACTTGATCCTACGCGCCTACCTGATCTCAAGGAATTACACGGGGACGGTCTAAAGGTAGGTACTCGCATCGTGTCCCTGGGGGGTGTGGGCGCGGGTGATCTGGACGAGTTTAGGGTGGAGCACCTGCTCTCGGGCGCGGAGTCCCCGGAGATTTGGATCGAATGGGAAGGGCCTAAGAAGGTCGTGAAGAAAAGTCGCGTGCGGCTGCGCTAGCAGTCTTACCAATGGTCGTAGCGATAGTAGGGGATTCCTAACTCCCGCTTCAGCGCTTTGACGAATCGGGCTAAGCACCCATTCACGCTTTTGCTGAAGGCTTTCCCGTGTTCCAGATTCAGCGCTTCGAGGGCTTTCCTTGAAATATCTGACTGGGTCTTGTCATTCAATCTCTCCGCAACCAGAGCTTGGGTAAATGCTCCATAGTTTTCGCCCTCAATCCGGGTCACCGAAATCGAGAGCTTCAGTACTTTTGCGTACGCGGAGTCCAGTGGGCTGAGTCGATTGATCAGAAGCTCGCGCAAGACGGCTTGGGTCTCTGCTTCCATCCTGGTCGCCCCGATTTTGGGTAGCAAAGAGAGAAGCTGGTCAGTCGGCCTGCGCAAAGCGATCTCCGTCGCTTCTTGAGTGACGTTCGGTGTATTCATTTCTAAGCAGGATTCGATAAACGCCACTGTTTTGGGGTCATTTGATTGCCCAACAAGTTTGAGCAAGGGAGCGATGTTCGAATGGGGTTCGGGGCGATCGATATATGGAGCAAAAATAAACATCCCGTACCGATTTCGGTAATTCTTGATGTGCGCTTTTACGCCGGCAGCGGCTTTTTTGAGCAATGCATAGAACTCAGGTGTGCCTGGCTTGATTCGGCCGTCGGTCGCCAACCGACTCAGTACTTTTGATTTGGTCCAGGAGTTGGATTGAATCGCAAGGACTCGATCCAAGTTAGCCATGATCTCTTTGATATCCCTCTTCAGAAAGGCCTCGACGACGACCTCTGTGGTTCGTTCGTACCGATCCAGGTAATCCAAGATGAGCTTCATGGATTTTGGGTCCCGATCGCCTTCGATGCGCTTGAAGATGAGTTTGCTTGTTTCTGGCGCCGAGTAGGTGCGAGAAAGCTTCATGAGTTTTCGGGCAAGCTTGTAAAAAATGTCCTTATCTGGCGACACACGCGGATCGGAGAAGATGCGCTCCATGATCAGATCTTGATCCACGGGTGAGTAGATCACCTCCATCAGTCGTTCAAGCCCCTTGTAGAGTTTCTCGGGGTCATGCTTCAAAATCTCGTCAAAGGCATCCGCTCTCGTCTGTGGACTGCCGGAAACCTGAACTGCTTTGAGCAGGAAATCCAAGCGGAGGTTTTTTTCTGTGCGCAGGAGCTCTAGTATCGCTATCGCGTGCGTTGACTCCGCGTCGTACCGATCGACCTTGAGGATCTTTTGCAGGAGGCCTTTGAGCTCCTGTGGTTTTTCTTGAAGCCTAGGGTCTTGAACGAGTTTTTCCAGGAACTCGTTGAGGTGGCCTCGGTACGCTGTTTTTAAGATAGGGTCTATATTCTTGAGAATGGTCGGTAGGTCCCACTTCAATAGCTCTGCTAAAGCCACGTGCTCGAGGTCTCCGCCAGGCTCCCCGATGTGCTTCAAGACATAGGCGAGGGCTTTTTCGTCTCTCACAATCAGGTGGGACTTAAACAGGATCGTATTTAACTTGCGAGTGCTATACGGGGCGGATTTCACCCGCGCTTCGACGCGAGAGATCATGTCCCAGTATTCGCTGGAGCCTAAGGGAAGCGCATTCTTTTCGATGGCGAGATTGAGTACGTCGGCGGCTACGTCGGGATAGGCGTACTGAGTGAGGTGAGTCAGGTAAAGTTTGATCTTTTCGGGCGCCAGCCGCGACAAAGTGGGAGCTATCCTGTCTTGGACATCCGAAGGCCCTCTGAGCAGATGGTTCAGGATCGTGTGCAAGTGCATTTCGATTTCGGCCGGGGTCATGGATTCGATCATGGGTCCAACGACGTATCCGGAATATTCGGGTGGCACCTGAGTGCTCAGAACCTTCTGAATGATCACCTCACGCAAGGAACTATCGCTTGCGATCCTGGGGTCTCTGAGCCATTCCTGCGCGAGCAGGCCGATGTAGTTATCCCTTCTGGGATCTTGAACCAGGCGGTCTAAGAGGGGTAGGGTTTGAGTCGGGTCCCTCAACAAGAGCGCCCTCGCGGCGTGGCTCCGGA
>JBGAWT010000263.1:0-3599 GCA_044227445.1 Bdellovibrionia bacterium
GGAATCACTTACGGCAAGGGCGCTTCGGCGCTCAAGCAGCTTTACTTCATGCTGGGCGCGGACGACTTCAAAGAGGGCCTGCAGCGCTACTTCGAGGCGTTCGCGTTCAAGAACACGACGATTGGGGATTTCTTCAGAAAGTTAGGCGAAGCCTCGGGCCAGGATCTGGTCAAATGGAACCAGCTTTGGATGATGACGCCCAAGCCCAACTGGATCAAAGCAAGCTTCGCATGCGGCACGGAAGAAAAAACCGGCAAGCCCGTACTCTCGGAGCTCAAGCTTCAACTCGGGCCGGATGGCGAGATCAGGCCTCACCGCATGGAACTTGGCCTGTATCATTTCAAGCGCGGCCTGTTTGAGAAGATCGAACGCGTCGTGAAAAAAGGCCGCAAGAAAGAGCACGAGGCGATCTCAGCTCAACTCAATCAACCGGTAACGGCAATCGAAGAGCCAGAAACGATCGCTTGCCCAGACTTCGTTCTGCCTAACCTCGAGGATTGGGATTACGTGCGCGTGATCTTGGATTCGAAATCCCGTGAGCTTGCCATGAGGCATCTCTCGCATCTTCCGGGTGCACTGACTCGCCAACTCGTTTGGCGATCGCTGTGGGAGGAGCTCATTCAAGGCCCACAAGAAGGACAAACGGCGCTCACTCCTTTGGAGTACGTAGAGACAGTGCTGAAGCACCTACCGGCCGAAAAAGACACCCAGGTCGTTTCGCAAGTCGCCATGACGCTCAAGCCTCGCTGGTCGCTTAAACTCGGCGCTCTGGATCTCCTTCCTCAAGCGACGGAGACCACTCCCGAGCCCTTGAAGAAAAAACTCGCTCTGCTTCCCGCTCGCTTCGACGCGTTTCTCAGGCGCCAGCTGCTCTCAGCCCCGCATGGAGGCGAGCTGCAGCATGCGTGGTTCCACGCAGCCATGCCGCTTTGGATGACGCCTGCTTCAGGTGCCTGGCTCAAGCGCTGGTACGAAGGCAAAGTCTCAGTCGCGGGCTTTGAGCTGACGCTGGATCGCAAATGGGAAGTCCTCCAAACCATGGCCAGGCTGGGAATCGCTGCTGCGCGCACCCACGCTGAGAAGCTAGCCAACGAAGACGGCAGCGACTTCGGCAAACGCCAGTTGCTGGGCGTGCTGGCTTCGTTCCCGGACGATGCCTCCCAACGCCAGTGGCTGGATCGCGTCTTGCGCAAGCCAGGGGCCGATCCTCAGCAACCGGAATTGCGTGTCGCCGACCTGCGCGCTGTAACTGGTGGACTCACTTCGGATACCTCACGTAAAGCACTACGCACGTTAGGCGAAGAATACTTTACCAAGCTCTCGGAGCTCAGCGGCTCTTCGCGCTCAGAGGACGAAGCTTACGAAGAGGTTTTTTCCGAGCGGCTCTTTCCCCTGCTCTGCGATCAAGCCACTGTGGCTCGGGTCACGAAGTTCTTAGACGAAACTCCCGGCCTGCGCTCGACGCCTAAAAAGGCGCTGCTCGTGGGTCGTCAGCAAACCGAGCGCTGCATCCGGATTCGAGCCCTTACCCCGTAAGACTTGACAGAATCAGTCAGAATTGAGAAGAAGCACGACGTGAAAAGACCCTCGCTCCAAACACTTTCTTATCTATTTGTTTTTACAGGGATTTTTTTAACCCTTGGAGACACTCACGCACAGTTCCTCCCCCCGATTGTTCCCCTTACTGCCCCAACCTGGGATGAAGTCAAACGAGCCACCGAGAGCACTCTACGCGAGATCCCAGCCGATATACCGGGGCTGAGCGATTATACGCCGCGCACGATCGCTGAGGACGCATGCTGGGCCATCAAGCAAAACACAATAAAGCAGCTCAAGGACTTAAGCGCTTACTCCAAACAACTCGAAGCAATTCACATCGTGCAGTACTCGGATCTCTCGCGCTTTCCTGATTTTTACTGGGGAGATCATTTGGCGGGCGAGCACGACCCAAAGGGCACCTACCTCAATGCGATTTTCTATTTCAAAGATTTTTCCACGATACGCGTGCAGCTCAGCGGAATCGACCCTCGGGTGGGCCAAAGCCTCTATTCAAGCGCGACTTGGATCGATGGAGATGAGATCCGACAAGCCTGGGGCAACGCGAACTATTTCAAGGACATCGTAGGCAAAAGCTGGGGTGCGCCCGTGGAATGGGGTCATCGTATTTATTTGGACAGCACGCGTCATTCTGTCGGCATGCACGGCGCCGTCACAGGTCTCGCCTTCTCGACCCGTGCTGTTCTGATCAGCGCTCCCAAGCTAATGGCGGCGCTTGGAAACGCCGAGCTCAGCCATTCTGACTCATGTCGCAAGCGTTTGCTGGCGAAGACTCATCGCAATGACCATTTCATCGCTCTGCTCAGCGACCTTGATATAGACGCCAAGCCTTAGCTATTACGCCAAGCTGCCTTAGCGAAACGCTTATCCAACTTGCGGCCAATCGAACGCACCCAAAAGAACACGATGAACGAGGTAACCAGAGGTACAGCCAAGGACGAGTATTCGTATTTTTGGCTCAAAAGGATTGAAACAATCGAACCTAGAGCGAAGCAAATAGAAGTAACGAGACGCGAAAAATTCGTTCGGTAAGTCAACATCAGCTCTCGGTCGGAAATCTTTCCAAACCATAGCCTTGCCATATCGGTACCCATGTCAGTGCTCATTCCGGTCATGTGAGTCGTGCGGATATGACCATTGGTCAGGACTGAGAAACAGCCATTTTGCATTCCGCAGAAAAAGGAAAGAATGAACAGAACCACGAAATCTTGAACGGCAGTCAAGGGCTCTTCGAAGGGCCCAAGCTGACCCACTCTGCCTGCCACGAAAAGAACGAGCATGATGAGAGGCAATGCTAGGGTCACGAGGTCAAAACGAGGCTTAAGCTCCCTCTCGATGCGCGCGCTGGTGATCAAACCGCTGAAAAACGCGCCCAAGATAAAGCACGTGGGCGAGCCCAGGAGTTCCAAAGCAAGCAGAGGCTGCTTGCTGCCAAGAGCGATGCCGATCTGAGTTCCGAAACCCGTAACGTGAGAGACATAGCGACCGCAGACCAAAAAACCAAACGCGTTGATGAAACCTGCTTGAAAACCAAGCAGTGACCAAAGCATTACGTAAGGAGTGAGAACGTGGTCTTTTCGCTCTAGACGGTACATAGGCTAAGCGTGCCACCTGAATTGAAAGCGACGCGCGACTGGGGCCGACTCATCGACGGCCACGTTCACGATTGAGGTTTTTTTCCATGATCTCGTTGGTCCTCGTCTGCCGGCGTTGTTTGACTTGCTCTTCGTCTTCACATGTCTCGCCGCCATCGGAGCAACTTGCTGTATGCCGCGAAGGGCCGTCGCCTGTTGAGCATCGCGTAATCACCAACGCAAGAAGGACCACTGAAATGACTAGAAATCCTTTTCTCATCAAGCCTTCCTCCTGAAGGAATTCTAATTTTGAAGGCCACCTAGCTTGCCTGCAATTCAAATCGATTTGGCGGATGGGTTAATGCGATGCGGCACGGCAATTTCTTCTCAAAGCGCAAGCACTTAACGACGAAAAGGAAGGGATGACGTGTCGTGTGTTTTCCATCTTGCTTGCTCTCCTACTCGCGC
>JBGAWT010000264.1:0-3577 GCA_044227445.1 Bdellovibrionia bacterium
GCTCTCGCACCGCGGCCACGGGTTTTTCGTGTTTCTTGGAGAACGTGATGAGCGCATTGATGTCGGTGTGCCAGTTCCGTAGAGTCGTGATCTGGTGGTGAAGCGAGTGCAGGCTTTCCATCGCGCCGTTGCTGCTGAGCGGGTAGACCTTTGGGCTTTGGTCCGTTTCCGAAAGCCAGATCTGGTGCTTTAGCCAGTTTTCAGCATCGTTGTAGCCTTGGGAGCGAAGGTTGTATCCATCGCGCAATCCGCCGCCATGTCTCAGCAAGATGCCATCCCCCGTGTCGATGATGCGTGCGACGTGCTTCTTGAACTCCAACGAGCCTAAGGTTTTGAGGTATTGGGCGTCCTGCTCCACGCTCGTGATCTTGTTGGGACCGAAATGCGACGTCAAGTCCTCTAGGGTCGAAGCTTTGGAGAGGTCCGGAACCGAGAGCCATTCGGCTAAGACGAGTGAGCGTGCATGCAGGATACGCTCAGGCGTCAGGGGGACCGTGATTTTTCCGTCCTCCCAAGCCTTCATGTACTGCTTGTCGCGAGGAGTTCGGGTCAGGGGATATTGCATGTCCCAATTCTCTGTCGCGCTCCGGGTGTAGAGGCGCTTGAGCGCCTTCATCATCTTGGGGCTTTGGAAAAGCTCCGCGAAGTGTCCCTGTTCGTGAGCCAAGATCGCGAATTGGATCGGGACCATGCCGTCTTTGAGGATGCGAGCCCAGTTCTTGGAGTCCAGGGCCTCCGTGGTTGTATTGATGAGTTCCCATTCCTGCCCCGAAGGGAGGGGGTCAATGCCCAGCCTAAAGGCTTTATAGGTATTCGGATCGTCTGGCCCTCCGCGGGGTTTGTACAAAGCGGCTAGGTGAATGACCTCATCCGGCTTGAGAGCTCCAGAGTCGAGATGCTGCTGAATGCGAGCGTTGTAGCGCTCCACCATAGTCCAAAGATCCGGTGCCGGTGGGTTGCGACTAAAATCCCAGCCCAGCTCAACGAGTGCCTGGGCGTGTGGATCACCACGCGAAAGTCGAACGGCCATTCGTTCGGTGTAGCGATCCTGTTGGCCCCGGCCTTGGGCGGTGTGGTCAAAAGTTTTGGCGAGCTGCGCTGCCCGCTTGGCTTGCTCTTCGTGGTAGCGGACTTCGGCGTCTAAGCAGGCGCGTGCGTGCGGAGGCTGGGCGAGCGCCAGTAGCGCTATCGCAAAGATTCCGCATAAGGATGACGCAGAGCGAACTTTCACTCTATCTTATCGGAATTTCTAGATTCACCATTGAGCATCCGAAACCGAAACTGACTGGAACCGAAACTGACTCAAACTGATTCTGGGACTGGGTTTTATATCCCCGATCCCGCATCCGTCTGATGTGTCCAAAGTCGGGCGATCTCCGTGGGCAGGTCAGCGGGTCTTCCCTTTTCGTTGACGATCACGACTTGAACCGTCCCTTTGGCCACGGGAGCATCGGCTCGATAAATCTCCTGCTCGATGATGAGGCGTGCTCGCGAGTGCTCGATGACTTTGGAGCGGACCTCCAGCTTGTCGCCTAGGTAGCAGGGCTTGAGGTATTTCATTTCGATGGCGGAGATGATGGGCCAGCGCTTCCACTCCGTGAAGTTCTTGAGGCCGATGCTTTCTTCTTCGAGCATCTTCCAGCGCGCGTACTCCATGTAGTTGATGTACACCGCATGGTTCACGTGACCGTAGCCATCGATTTCATAACCCCGAACGTCCAATGATGCGCGATAGGATTTTGCCACGCCCTGATACTAGTCATGTCGCGCTGCGTTTTCAAAGGGCATTGCCGGGGGGTACCCTTGGCGATAAGCTCGCCCCAGGAAGCAAGGGAGTGCATCGATGAAGGGCAGTCAACTCAAGGCGCGATATGATTTTCGGTCCGATGTTCTGGACGTGATCGTCAGCGGAAAATCCGCCATCGATACGCCTTTTCAGACGCCTGTGCTGGACTTAGAGCAAGCAGAAGGCTTCTTGCGCAGCTACGGCTACGATCTCGAAGATCCCGTGGCCATGGGAGAGCTGCTTGGGAATTTCCAAGAAGCCGTAAACTTCATTCGCAAGCATTTCTTGCAGCCCGAGAATCCGGAAGGGCTGAAGTTCGAGATTCCACGCAAGATCTAGGACATTCGCTCGCAGTATTTTACGGATATCCAAAAGCAGATCTTCGATCGCTTTTATCGCGAAGTGCATCGAGACGGCAGCGAAGGCCTTTACCTGGGCGATAAGGAGGACGATCCCGATCGCGTCGACCTCATCGCTTTTGAGACCAAACCCAAGAAGTCGCGCGACTCAACGATCCTCAAGCTTCTGCACAAGCCGGAGAACGTCGCAGAGGATATTTTTGACCAAGTCGGCATTCGGTTTGTGACCGCTACACGCATCGATACGCTGCGCGTGATCAAGTACCTCAAGGATCACAACATCGTGATGCCGCCGAACATCAAGCCCTCGCGCTCGCGCAATACGCTCATCGACATCGATTATTTCAAAGGAAAGCTCCCCGATCTGCTGGGCCAAGCTGAGGGCGGTCGGCTGACTGAGGATGCCCTGCGAACGGCACTTGAGACGGCGACTCAGTCACCGGGAGCGGATGCTGCGGTCAATCCGCACACCAGCGAGTTTTATCGAGCCATTCAGTTCACGGGTCGTCAGCTCATTAAGCTTAAGAATCCTCTCGTTCAAGATCTGCGCGAGATCAGACAGCTCTCCAAGTCATTGCCTCAAGGTGAGAGTCTGTTTAAGGCGATCGATCGCATTGACCTGAAGTTTGTCCAAAAGGAGATCCGCTTCTTTTATCCATTCGACGTGCAAGTGCTCGATGAGAAAAGCGCCGCAGAGAACGAAGGCGGTCGCAGCGCTCACAGCGAGTACAAGCGCGCCCAGATTCAAACGGCCATGAAGCGCGTGATGAGCAACTTCCAAAACAATGACCGAATCCCAGCGCGCGCTTGAGAAGACTGTTGTCGATCACGTCATCATCGGAAACGGTCTCGCCGCATTAGTCGCTGCGCGCAGGCTCAACGCCCAAGGAAGTCGCGTCCTGCTCCTTAATCCAGATCCGGATTTCTTCTTGGAAGATTCGGAGTTCTCCCTCTTCCCACTTTTTACTCCCGCCCGAGCGGAGCTCGAGCAGATCGACCCCGAGCGGGCTTCGGCGATCTTAGGGCCCGAGTTTCCGGGCACCCTGGGGCATTGGGGATTTGGAGGTTCGCGAGACGAAGAGCGCACCGGAATTCCCTACCTGCGCAGGCGACAAGCGCTTTGGCTTTCCGGCCCGGAGACGGAAGCGATCTATCCCTGGGAGAGCATGGAGTCGTTTTATCTCGAAGCGTTCGAAGAAGACTGGAAGCCCCAGCTCTTGGAAGCGGGAGTAGCGGCGCAGAGATTTCCGGGCAAGCCCCGCTCGAGCGACCACAAGGGCATCTTGGTGCCGCGCTTTTGGGATCTCGATGTCGAAGCCTACCGCACCGGAATTTTGGAGTTCGTTCGCGAGCGCTTAGGCAGCGATGGAGTTTGCAGCGACGTGGGTTCGATTAACTGGGGCGGCGGCGCGATTCGGTTTTATACCGGAGG
>JBGAWT010000265.1:0-3569 GCA_044227445.1 Bdellovibrionia bacterium
CAGGTCGATAAGGTGGCGTTTACGGGCGGAACGGTCACGGACCGCAAGATCATGACGGCCGCTACGGGCAACCTCAAAAAAGTTACTCTTGAGCTGGGTGGCAAGAATCCTAACATCGTGTTTGCCGATGCGGATTTCGAAGCGGCCGTGGATGGCGCATTGTTCGGTGCATTCGCCAATCAGGGCGAAGTCTGTTCGGCGGGTTCTCGCCTGCTCGTCGATCGCAAGATCCATAAGAAATTGGTGGACGCGATGCTGGCCAAGATCCCTCGCATCAAGCTGGGTCACGGTCTAGAGCCAGGCGTGAAGATGGGTCCTCTGGTCTCTGCAGCTCACCGCGAGAAGGTCGAAGGCTACATCGCCATCGGTAAGCAAGAAGGCGCCAAGCTCGTATGCGGCGGCGGTAGGCCAAAGGGTCTGGAGAAGGGTAACTTCTTAGAGCCTACGATTTTTGACGACGTGAAGCCTACGATGCGAATCGCTCGCGAAGAAATCTTTGGGCCAGTGCTCTCGGTGATTCCGTTTGATACCGAAGAAGACGCCATCCGCATCGCACACGACTCGGAGTACGGCTTGGCCGCGGGCGTCTGGTCGCGCGACATCAACCGAGCTTTACGCGTGGTGCGCGAGCTTCGCGCCGGTATCACGTGGATCAACACGTATCACCCGACGTTTAACGAGCTTCCTTGGGGTGGCTACAAGCAAAGCGGCACGGGTCGCGAGCTGGGTCTGTACGGCATCGAGGCTTACCTCGAGACCAAGCAGATCAACGTTAACCTCGATGAAGCACCGATCGGCTGGTACTAAATGAACTCCATTCGACTCAAGACTGCGTTGCCAGGTCCAAAAAGCGTCGCTTTGATGGTGGAGCGCCGCCAGCAGGTGGCTCGCGGGCCGTTTCATGCCACACCGGTGTACATGGACCGAGCCGAAGGAGCGCTCATCCACGATGTGGACGGCAATACGCTCATCGATTTCGCGTGCGGCATCGGCGTGACCAATCTGGGCCATGCTCCGGCAGCCTTGGTTGAGAAGGTTCGCGAGCGTGCGGGACAAGTCCTGCACGCGGGCTTTAATGTAACGCCTTATGAGAGTTACATTCGCGTGTGCGAGAAGCTCAATCAGCACATGCCCGGATCGTTCGCCAAAAAGTCGCTACTGGTGAACAGCGGTGCTGAGGCAGTTGAGAATGCGATCAAGTTTGCCAAGGCCTACACGGGCCGCCAAGCTGTCGTGTGCTTTGATCACGGCTACCATGGCCGCACCTACATGGCGATGTCGCTCACTTCTAAGGTCAAGCCCTACAAGTATCAGTTTGGCGCGATGATGTCGGACGTGTTTCGCGTGCCCTTTCCTTACGCGTATCGTTGGCCCACGAGCGGCGATGTGGCCAAGGAAGCGTTCGCGCGCTTTGAAGAAGTCGTCACCTCGCAGATCTCGCCTGATCAAGTAGCGGCTGTGATTTTGGAGCCCGTGTTGGGCGAAGGTGGCTTCGTTCCTGCGCCGCGCGAGTTTCTAAAGAAGCTCCGCGAATTTTGCACAGCCAACAAGATCGTGTTGATTGCTGACGAGATCCAAACGGGTTTTGGCCGCACCGGAACGCTTTTTGCCTCTGAGCAATTGGGCTTCGAGCCTGATCTCATGACGACGGCTAAAGGACTGGCTGGCGGCTTGCCGCTGGCGGCTGTCACGGGTCGCGCTGAGATCATGGACGCTCCGATGGATGGCGGCGTGGGGGGCACCTACGGCGGAAATCCCGTGGCGTGCGCTTCGGCCCTTGCTGTGTTTGAGACTTTTGAGAAGACCGACATCTTGGAGCGCTCGCGCAAGCTAGGAGAGACTCTTCTGGCTCGTCTTAAGAGCTGGCAGGAGAAGTATCCTTTGATTGGCGAAGTCCGTGGCTTAGGCCCGATGCTCGCCATGGAGTTCGTCAAGAATCGCACGACCAAAGAGCCCTTCAAAGAAGCGGCAGGCGCCGTGATCAAAAGCTGTTACGAAAACGGCTTAGTCGTATTGAGCGCAGGAACCGCGGGCAACTGCGTGAGGCTCTTGCTCCCGCTTGTGATCTCGCCCGAGCAGCTTGAAGAAGGATTGACCGTGCTTGAGAAGGCCATCGCAGGAGTAAAGCTTCCGTGAGCTTGCCTGAGCGCAAACTTTGGATCGCAGGTCGTTGGATCGCGGGCACTTCTCAGCGCGAGATTCGCTCGCCCTTCGATGGCTCTGGGGTTTCGATCGCTCATGAGGCGGACGCTACGCAGTTTGACCAAGCGCTCGAAGCTGGCTGCCAGGCCTTTGCGCGCTACCGCACGAGCTCCCGCTGGCTCAGATCCCAGCTTTTGATGGCTATCGTCAAAGGCATTGAGTCGAGGCGCGAGGACATCGTTCAATCGATGATTAAAGAGGCGGGTAAGCCCAAGGCTTTGGCTGAAGTCGAAGTCGGTCGCGCCATCCAAACGTTCACCATCGCAGCCGAAGAAGCTAAGCGTTTTGTAGGCGAGATGCTTGCTTTGGATCTGGACCCTGCGGGTCGCGCATTTTCTCCTTCTCAGGTGCTTTGGGTTCCGCGAGGGCTGATCTACGGAATCGCGCCATTTAACTTTCCTTTGAACTTGGTGGCTCACAAAGTGGCCCCGGCGCTGGCAAGCGGTCACGCGATCTTGATCAAAGCCTCGCCTCAAGCTCCGGGGGGAGCAGCGATTCTGGCCGAGATTTTTGAGAGGGCTGCAGCCGCGGTAGGCGACGCGCGCGAGCAGGTGCCGACAGAAACGCTTCATTTTTTGATTTGCTCAAATGCAGTGGCCGAGCGTGGTATCAAAGACCCGCGCATAGCGACGGTGAGCTTCACGGGAAGCGCCAAGGTAGGCTGGCACATTCAGGGGTTAGCCATCGGCAAGAAGCTCTCGCTCGAGTTGGGCGGTAACGCCGCCGTCATCGTGCACGAAGACGCTGACATCGAGCGCGCGGCTACTCGCTGCGCTGCTGGTGGCTACGGTTACGCAGGGCAGACTTGCATCTCCGTGCAACGCATTTTGGTTCATGAGCGAGTTGCAGCTCAGTTTGAAGATCGCTTGGTCGCCGAAGTGAAGAAGCTCGTAGTGGGAGATCCCGCTCGCCCTGTCGTTCTAGTCGGTCCGGTGATCGATGGAGGTGCTGCCGATCGGATTTCGACTTGGGTCGCCGAAGCCGTCTCTCAGGGAGCTCGCGAGCTTGCCGGCGGTCCACGCAAGGGCAATGTGCTCGCGCCTTCGGTTGTAAGCGGCGTAAATCCTTCGCTACCTTTGAGTGCCGAAGAAGTCTTCGGTCCTGTGGTGATCGTGGATCGCTACTCGAAGTTCGAAGACGCTTTGGCTCGGGTCAACGCATCGAAGTATGGCCTTCAGGCCGGCGTGTTCACTTCAAATGCCAAGCTTCAGGCTCTCGCGGTGCGCGATCTCGAGGTCGGCGGAGTGCTCTTGAACGAGATTCCAACGTTCCGCGCCGATCAGCTGCCTTACGGCGGCGTCAAGGAGTCGGGCTTGGGCCGCGAAGGGCTGCGCGCGGCGATGGAAGAATACAGCGAACGAAAAACC
>JBGAWT010000266.1:0-3566 GCA_044227445.1 Bdellovibrionia bacterium
GCAACTCTCGCGCGAGTTCGGTAAAGAACTCGAGCGCATCCAAGAGCGCGTACAGAGTTACTCGAAAGAGCCGCTTAACCTCAACAGTCCCAAACAGCTGGGCAAGCTTTTGTTCGAAGACCTGAAGCTACCGCCACAAGGTAAGACAAAGACAGGTTACTCAACCGACGCTTCGGTGCTCGATTCGTTGGCGCCTCTTCACGAAGTACCCCGACTGCTCTTGGAGTTTAGGGAGATCTCCAAGCTCAAGGGCACCTATGTCGATCCTCTGCCTTTGCTCAAAGACAAGAAGACCGGGAAAATCCACGCAGGATTTCACCAGACGGTTGCAGCAACCGGGCGACTTTCGAGTGCGGACCCTAACCTCCAAAACATCCCGATTCGTACCGAACGTGGGCGCAAGATCCGGCGCGCCTTCTTGCCCTCTCCAGGAAACGTGCTCATCTCCGCCGACTATAGCCAGATTGAGCTCAGGCTGCTGGCGCACATGAGCGGTGATCCGGAGCTCATTGGATCATTCAAGCGCGACGAGGACGTCCACCGCCGAACGGCATCCGAGATTTTTAGCATCCGCCCGGAGGAGGTGGATGACCGCCAGCGTGGCATCGCTAAGGCGATTAACTTCGGCCTCATGTACGGAAAAACCGCGTTTGGACTCTCGCAAGAGCTCAAGATCCCCAGGCGCGAGGCGCAAGACACGATCGATCGCTACTTCGTGCGCTACAAGCGAGTCAAAGAGTACCTCGATAGCCTGATTCAGGAAGCGCGCGACAAAGGGTTTTCGACCACCCTTTCTGGACGCAAACGCAGGCTGCCTGACATCAACAATAAGAATGCCGCTGTCAGAAACAACTCCGAGCGAATGGCGATGAACGCCCCGATTCAAGGCACGGCAGCTGATCTCATGAAGATCGCCATGATCCAGATCGACCAGGAGCTCACCGACGGCGGATATAAATCCAAGCTCATCATCCAAGTGCACGATGAAGTTCTGCTCGATTGTCCTAAGAAAGAAGCAGAAGCGGTCACTCAACTCGTGACCAAAGCGATGGAGGGCGCGATGAAGCTCTCCGTTCCGCTACGCGTGAACTCGAGTCAGGGCGCGAACTGGATGGAAATCTGATTTTTGGGCTTTTGATGTGCACCGGACATCCTGTCCTTCGTCGCTCTTGGTAGGTATTCTTTACGTTTTGTGTGTGAATTCTTCGCGTCACGATGACGCGCACGCAGTAGGCGAAGAAGGACAGGATGTCCGGTTCACACACAAAGCGTAAAAATACCTATTTATTAAAGGAGCCGTCCGAGGGATTCAGCCTGAGGAAGATCGTTTCGGTGTCTCCCAGATCAGTGGCGGAGGTGCAAAGAATCACGTACCTGCCCTTGCTATCTTGTTTGATCTGCATGCAGAGATCCAGAGCCATGACGCCAGTACCCCCAGCAAACGACTCTGTAGGCCGATCCGGAGGCGCGAGAAGCTTGATACCATTGGTTCCAAAGGACGTGTCCAAAGTGCCATCGAGCAGGAAACGAGCGGCGAAGGACTTGGTCAATGATCCGTCATCCGAGTGACCAACAGCTACGATGCGCTGCAGGTTTTCGTCAAAGATAGCGTCATAAAAACCTTCGTCTTTGTTCGTAAGATCCCCTACTCCGGAAACAGGCAACCCGCCGGCGTTGAATTTCAGAACGCCGCCAGTTCCAAAAGCGCTATTGAGTATTCCCGTTGAGCTCCACATGAGGAGAAACGCCTCATGGGTTCCTGTGAGAGTCTCGGAGGTTCCGGCCATCAAGAGCCGACCCGAGGAGTCGAGTTCGACGTGGCCTCCATATCCCATCCGGTCTTGCTTGCTGGCAAAGAGCTGGCCCGAGATGCCGTCCAGTCCTTTATTAGGGATCTCCGCAATTCCGTTCCCGTAAGCGCCAAATGTTGGATCAAAGTTACCTGCTGTGTTGACCTTAGCTACGGAGACCGTCCAGTTCGAGCCGCCACCGCCGGTATCACCGCCTGTGACTACCGCGTAACGATTTCCAGCGGCGTCGACCACTTGCTGCCCATAAGTGTCATCCGTCTTATTTGCGTTGGCATCGCCGCACACGCCGTTGCCGTCATGCTGGAAAATCGAATATCCGCCCGACGCTCCGAAGCTGGGGACGAGCGCTCCGGTGAGGTCATACTGAGCCGTAAAGATCTCTGGGTTGGTAGTACTCGTGTTGGTCGAAAACCCAATCCCCGTCAGCGCGTTGGTCGAAGCGTCATATCTCAATCCGATCGTTTCGACTGCGCCGCCCGCGAAGCCCACAGCCATGTAGGGTTTATGCAGAAAATATCCGGCGCTGGCAAAACTCGTATCAATGCTGCCGTCCTCAAGCAGACGCATGACCACACTAGACTTGTCATTACCGCCGTCCGTGCCGGATAGAAACGTCACGTAAATGCGATTGCTGCTATCAAACGAAAGTGTCGGAAGGGCCGTCTCTTCTTTCAGAGTGGCTGCGATCCCACCGGCAAGTGAGGGCAGATTGGCGTTCGGGGCTGCTGCTCCGCCGACGCCGAAAGTCGTATCCACCACTCCATTGGGCAAGAAACGGACATAGAGCGCTTCGTACATGCCGCTTGCGTTGCGCTCGCGCACAACGGCGACATAGCGGCCCTTGGAGTCGATCTCAAAATGCCACGGCACCATGAACTTGGAACCTAAAGGGGCGCCCGTGGGCGAAGATTGCCCGTGCTGGAAAACCGAATAACCGTAACCTTTGTTGAAGTGGCGCTCGAGATCGACGTTGGTGAACACACCTGGGCACCCTGCCGAAAGCAGGCCCAAGAGTGTGAGCGCGCAAAGATACTGAGTCTGACGAAAATAACGCATTCCTATCCCCTATATTTGATATTATCAGTCAAGTATAGGAATCACAAGCAGAATTTTTGATTAAAAGTCAATTAAATCAACTATTTAGCCGGTTTAAATTCGACTACTTCCGTCTCGCCCATCACATCACCCAAGCGATGTCCGCTCTCTACAGTGAGCATGAGGTAGATTTCCATGGCCATCAAAGGCATGCCGATCAGACCCAGGATCAACCACCCCCAAACGGGAATAATTGCAAAGAAAGTAGCCACGCCAACAGGAGCATTCCGGAGTGCGGACTCCCGATAAGTCGCGGGCTTATGAGTATCTTTATTGAGTACCTGGAGCTTGAGCACGCGCTTGCCCACGCTTTGTCCTGCGATTCCTTTGTAAACAATTCCGTCGGCAAGCAGGCTGTAAGCGAAGCCCACCAAGGGTCCCAAAGGATAGGGTAAAATCGCGGCTACGGAGATCACGAGCGCAAGGTCGATCAACTTTGCGGCAACGCGATTAATGACGCTCGTCTTGACGTGCGCCGGAATTGGCATCACAAAGAACATGGGGGCTCGACCTCGCTACCCCTTTAGGTTATTTAAGGTTACACTTAGAAACAAGGAGGATTCCGCACATGGCCAATTCAAAGAACGTTCACACTGCTACCGATTCCAGCTTCGAAACCGAAGTACTCAAAGGAAGCGGTCTTTCGATGATCGATTTTTG
>JBGAWT010000267.1:0-3755 GCA_044227445.1 Bdellovibrionia bacterium
ATGGCCGTTCCTCCGGTGAGACTCTATCTCTCTAAGGAGGCGCTCAAGCGCGTTGAGTACGAAAACGAGGTCGCTGCGTTGGTGGCCTGGCAGTTGGGACTGCTCAAATCGCGCTCGCTTCTTAAGCGGTTGGATTCGATGCTCCGCAAACGCATTGGCGCGGACACCTCGCGCGGCAGTGACGAGTTCCAGGAGCTCTTGCTGCAAGCACCTCTTTTTTCGGCCGACGGAGTTTTCATTTTTACCGAAGCTGAGCAGAGCGCTGCGCTGGAGTGGGCGGTCGATGCGCTTTACCAAGCAGGGTATGATCCCCGCGGAATTACCTCGGTTTTACAGCTCTTCAAAAATAATGCGGCGAGTAATCCTTTTGAAGAGGGTACACTGGATCGGCTGACGGAGTCAGTCCGCCGGGCCATTGCCCGAGAGGCTCCTTTGCGTAACCCCGTCGTCCGGACGGATCGGTTTTTGGCGGTTAAAAAAAGGATGTCAGCGCTGTGAGCGATTTTCGAACGGAGATCCGGCAAATGATAGACCAGCTTGCGTTGGGCGAAGAAGAGATCGGAAATTGGGTTCGTAAGTCCAAGACCATCGAATCCGTGCTGCGCATTCCGGGAGATGCCAGCACGCGTCGCTATTACCGGGTCCTAGCGGGCGAGGCTTCCTATATCGTCATGCGCATGGAGCCCTTTAGCGAAGTAAAGGATTCGCTTCCTTTTTTGGTCGTTCAAAAGCATTTGGCGGATGCAGGGGTGGATGTGCCGGCCGTTATCGACGTCGATTCAGATCGGGGCTTCATTTTGCTCGAAGATTTGGGCGATGACACTTTGCTCAGGCGGCTGCAAGAGGTGGGTAGTTCCGAAGTCGAGCGAGGCATTTACGAAAGGGTCATCGATCGGCTCGTGCATCTTCAGTGGCATGCTTCGCCTGCGCAAAAGCCAGCGCAGATCGACGCCTACAAGCTTCGGTTTGATGTCGAGAAGCTCATGTGGGAGATGAATTTCACGATCGAGCACTTCTATCTCACCTATTTAAAGAGACAGGTTAAGGACAAGGACTTGGAGCTCATGCGCGAGGCCTTGGGCGGAATCTGCAAGACCTTGGCCGATGAGCCCACGGTTTTGTGTCATCGCGATTTTCACAGCCGAAACGTGATGTGCAAGGGCGAGCGCCTTTCGATGATCGACTTTCAGGATGCGCGCCTTGGGCCTGCGCAGTACGACTTGGCTTCGCTTCTTAAGGACAGCTACTACCAGCTTGAAGAGTCTCAGATCTCCGCCCTATTGGATTACTACATTACGGTTTGGGGAAAGATCTCCGGCCAGTCCTTGGATAAGGCCCACTTTCGAAGGATTTTTGACCTGATGTCGGTTCAGCGAAATTTCAAGGCCATCGGAAGCTTCGCCTCCTTCCTCAATCGCAGGGGAGACGCTGCTTACATCAAGTACATCGGCAACACGTTCGAAAATATTCGTCGGACGCTGCTGAAGTATCCGGAATACGCGCAGCTGCGCGAAACGCTTTTTCACTATTACTATTTCTAAGCCCTTATGAACGCGATGATCATGGCAGCCGGGCTGGGAACGAGGCTCAGGCCTTTCACCGACTCGGTGGCCAAGCCATTGCTTCCTTTGCTGGGCGTTCCCATGGTTCAGCTCGCGGTGGATTCGCTTTCCCAAGCAGGCGTCAAGCTCATTGCGATCAACTATCACCACCTTCCCGCCGCTTCGCGCGCGGGGCTGGTCTCATTGGATTTTGGGGGCGCAGGCGTGGTTCTAAGCGACGAGAGTCGCAAGCTTCTGGGAAGCGGTGGTGGGATCACCCAAATGGCGTCCTTGCTCAAACAGGGGCCCTATCTGCTTGCGAACGCGGACGTACTTATCGATGTGGACTGGGGCGCGCTTAGGGCGCGCCATCAGCTGCTTCGAAGGCTCAACGGCGCTACGATCACGCTCGCGCTTTTTCGGGCACCTCCTTGGGCCGGGGCGTATCGCGAGATCCTGGTGGATTCGACAGGGCAACGAGTAACGGGCCTGGGCGCATCAAGAAAAGAAGCGTTGTTTTATGCGGGTGCCGCAGTGATTGAGAGCGAGGCAGTCGCTCATCTTCAGGTAGGAGAAGCGTTTGATTTCGTTCCGCAGATCTTAGAGCCAGCTATGCAGTTGGGACTTGCTGGGGCTTACCTGTCTCAAGGCCTTTGGTTTGACATCGGCTCGCCTGAGTTGTGGTGGCAAAGCCATTTGGAGCTACTGCAGCGCTTGGAGCTGGGTCAGTTCTCGGGGCCATGCTCCAAGCTTTGGGCAAAGCGCTGGCTTGCAACCAATCAACGCCTGGGTCAGGGGATTTGGGCCTCCAAGCGAACGAGTTCACGCGCAGTATTGGAGAGTCTGAGCGATTGGGGGGCTCCGTCCTACGTTGATCTCGATCCGCGCATCAGACGAGCCAACCTCAGATTAAACCGTAGTGTTTGCTATCAAGGCAGCTCTGATGGCCAGCCTATGACGGCACTCAGCTCCGCCATCGCCTGGGGTCAGCACGTCTGGCGAGCGGACGATCAGAAGTAAAATTTCAAAAGCATCGTCAGGAAAATGGGAGTGAGGATTGGGCGAAACTTTGCCGGTCGCTGGATCTATCCCTGACTGAGGCGCTACCGCCCCTAAGTAGAACCGGTATCCAGCCAGAAAGTTGAGCGAGAGGCGCTCGATCATTCGCCAGGTGAATTCGGCTCCCGGAGAAACGTAGCCACCACTGCGGCTGGGTCCGTTCTGAGGGGTTTCTTGCGTGAACCCGCCGTCAGCAAAAAGCGTGAGCCATCTGAACTTCCCGCCAAAACGAAAGCCTGCGCGCGCACCGGCGACGGTGAATCCCGAGCGGTTGCTGCCTTCTCCTCCCGAAATGCCCCCGCCCGCTTGCAGCGCTAGGAGGAGGTACTTCTTGAGGATCACGCTCGCCTCGAAGATCGCTCCCGGGCCGAACGACAGTTGAATGGTTGGGCCAAGCCCAAAGCTTGCTTCGAACGGCTCATACGGAGGAATTTCGGATGGACGCAGGCGATAAGTAATCGGAAGCTCAGACTCCGTAGCAGCTGCGGGTGCATCCGCGCTCCATGCTGGCAAAGCGGGCGTCAACAACCAAAGTCCAAGAATTGCGCTTAGGCGTTTCATCGCAGCAGCTCTCCAAGTAGAGACAAGACTTGCCGCCAATTTCCTCCGGGCGTAATCCAGCCGGGAGGAATGCGGTTTACGGACAACTCGTCCCGAATCCCGGTCCACTCGCCGCTGTAGCTTCTTCCGACGAGCGAAAGGAATCCGAAGAAAGCAAAGGCTTGCGGCTCAATCCACTGGGCTTTCCACCCGCGCTCCGAAAGCGAAGCCACGCGTACGCCGGAGAGCCGATTTTGTAGTCCGCGCAAAAGAGTTTTGTTCTTAGCGCCACCGCCGCAAATGTAGATGGCCTCCAGTGGCCTTTTCTTTTTGATCACGAAGCGTTCGTACGCCTGCGCGATGCTTTCCACGGTGAGGGCCGTGGCTGTGGCCACGCGATCAGGGCCCTTGGCTTTGACCTTGGATTTGAAAAACGCGTAAGGAAAGTCGTCTCGCCCCGTAGATTTAGGCGGGGCTTTCTTGAAGTAGGGGTGCTTCATGAGTTGCTTGAGCGCTTTGACGTTCACTTCGCCCTGAGCTGCGATCGCCCCGCCTTTATCAAAAGGCTGCTTGCCGCGCGTGACCTCAAGAGTTGCGGCATCGATCCAGGCATTG
>JBGAWT010000268.1:0-3659 GCA_044227445.1 Bdellovibrionia bacterium
GTCGACAATAAGACGGCAACCGCCGCTTTCCAACCAAAGTGAGAGAGCATGAAAGAAAGGTCCCATTTCCACTTGGAAGCAACCATAAGCACTGGCGGCGCGGCGTATGGAGTTAGCGTTCCTCCGATGGAGACGTTGACGAAAAGAAGTCCTAGAGTCGCGTACTTCAAACGCAGAGAAGACGTCGGACGATAGAATCTCTCCAAAAGAATCAGAGCGGTCACGGTCATTGCCGCAGGTTCTGTGATGAAGCTACCGAGTAAGGGACCGATGACTAGACAGGAGACATAAAATGCCGTTGGCCTTTTCAAGGGAAGCAATTTTGAAACGAATTCAATGAACGCGTTCGCGAGCATCAGAATAGGCCGCGTCGAGCAAACGGCCATGATGACAAAGACGAATGCAGGCTCCGTAAAATTGAGAGATTCAAGCTGATGAACCGCCGCGTCGGAGCCCTCGCGCAGGGCTAAAAAGCTGAGATAAATACCGGCCCAGATTCCGAACACAGCTTCGACTTCACCCAGAAGCTGGAAAAAGTTTTGAGCGGCCGAGTCCTTTGGAAACTTCAAAGCCACGTGCTGAAATACTTTCACGCAGAACGTGTGAAGAATCGCGATTCCAAAGCAAAAGGTTGCAACCCATTCTGGGTTGAAGAAGTTTTTGGGCATGCTCTTAGGGTACCTGATTCCGGGAGTCTAATCCCGTGTGACCTTGCAGGAACGTGCGGACCCTCACTAACTCTCCTTCCACAAACGTCAGGCTCTTGGCCCAGGATGCGATTTCTTCATTTGCGCGGTCCAGCATGGTTTTTCCGCTACGGGTGAGTCCGATGAGTTTTTTGCGGGAGTCCTTTGGATGACTGTCGACAAAAATGTATCCTCTTCGTTCCAGTCGCTTGAGGGTTTGAGTCAAGGTGCTGGGATGAACTCCGACAGCTCGTGCAAGACACTGGGCCGAAGCTGCGGGCATATCGACCAAGGTCTTAAGCAGCACCCACTGGACGATGCTCAAGCCGAGGTTCTTTTCGGAGCGACGGTTTAAATGGTGAATTGCGGTCCCGATATCGAGAAGAGAAAGCAAAGACTGTTCGAAACCGCTCATGTTTCGCTCCCTTCAGGGGAGTGGTCTTGGCGATAGAAATTGATGAGAACTTGAAGCAGACGGTTTAGCTCACTCTGCTGTCTCACGTAGTACTTGGCCTGAGACTTTCTTTTTTCGCCTACGCGTACAGACATGACTTTTTCGTCTGGAAGGCCAAAAACGTCTTCATCCGTATCGTCATCTCCGATGTAAAAAGCCTGTTTTGAGCCGGATTTCCTCATCAATTCGAGCAGCGCGAGGCCCTTATGCGGCGCTCCTTCGGGTAAGAGATTGACGACCTGTTTGCCTGGGATGATGCGTGGAGGGGGCGAGAGCTCGGCGATCGCCGACTTAATGAGTTGCTTGCTCTGTCTTTTGTTTCTCGATCTGCGGTAGTGGATTGCGAGCGAATAGGTTTTGTCCTCGATTTCGACGCCCGCTCCAAAATCGATTGTGGAAAGAGTTTTTTTCCACGTGTTTGATGCGGCTACTGCGCTTTGGAGGGCACCGCCTCGATTTCCGAGCCCTTCGAGTCCATGATTTCCGACCAAAAAGGGGATCTTAATTTGAACCCGCTCCTTGAGATCGGCCAGGCTTCGCCCCGAAACAATAGCCACCGGTGCATACTTGGATAATTCACGCAGAAGGGTTTCCGTCGTTTTGGTCATGACGGCATCCGAAGGAACGCGGACGATTTTGGAAAGTGTTCGTCAAAATCAAGGCGTAGAAGGTCTGGATGGCGATAAACGACTCCAAGACCATGAGGCTGCCTTTAGAGAAAAAGGGTTCTAACAGCTTGGGTCGACCTAATTGCGCAGCGTCTAAATGCAGCCGGGTTCGTTGCCTCAGCCTAGCGGCATCGAGCAGCATTCTGCCGGCCCACCGAAAAACATTAAACTCCTGAATGAGCCCGCGCATACTTCTAATGCGATTGCGCTGTTCCGCCTCGGGCATCTCTAGAGCTGCATGCAAAGCGCCTGCGCATTGGTCAATGTCATAAGGGTTGACGATGAGAGCTTCCGGTAGTTCGCGTGAAGCACCCGTAAATTGGCTGAGAATCAAGACTCCGCGCTCGTCATCTCTGGACGCGATGAATTCCTTTGCAACCAGGTTCATCCCGTCATGAAGGCTGCTGACCACACAGACGTCAGCGCCTCTGTAGTATTCGTAGACCTGATCTGGCTCGTGATGTTCGATCTTGAGACAAATGGGCTCATAGCCTTCGCGCGCGAATTTTCGATTGATGCGACCGGCGAGAGCTCGTACCTCAGAGTCAAAGTTGCGGTATTCGTCGATGGTCGAGCGCGATGGAGCCGCGATCTGAATGAAGGTGAATTTGCCGATCCATTTAGGCTCGATTTCAAGAAGCCTCTCGACCGCGAGAAACCGCTCTAAAATTCCCTTGGTGTAGTCCAGGCGGTCGACACCCACTCCGACGAGCCGATCAGCGGGCAGTGCATTGATACTTCGGATGTGGGCCCGGCATTCCTTAACCGGTTTTTGGGTCTTGAGCCATTTTACGGGGTATTCGATCGAAATCGGATACTGATTTACGGCGGTAAGACTGCCCCGATAGGAGATGGTCGAGTTTTCTCTATCAATGCGACTTTCGATGAAGCGATCGACTGCCTCGATGAAATTGTTGCAGTGAAACCGCGTGTGAAACCCCAAAATGCTGCTTCCTAAAAGTCCGTCTAGAATCTCTTCACGCCAGGGACAAATTCCAAATACTTCCGGGTTTGGAAACGGAATGTGCCAAAACGTAATGACAGTAGCCTTTGGGAGTTTTTCCTTAATCATCTTAGGCAAGAGCGCGAAGTGGTAATCCTGCACCAAAACTACGGGATCATCCGTCTTGGCTTCTTCGACGACGGTCTTGGCGAACTTCTGATTGACGGCAACATATTGGGCCCAGTCCTGGGAGCGAAAAATCGGTCTTACGTGGGCGATGTGGCATAACGCCCAAAGACCTTCGTTTGCGAAGCCGTAGTAGTAGCCCGCCTCTTCCTCAGGCGTGAGCCAAACTCTTCGAATTTGGTAGGCAGGATTCTCGGGCGGAACCTTGACGCGATCAAACTTGTCCACGACTTCACGATCCGCATTGCCGCTCCCATGTGCGATCCATGTGCCCGAACAAGCACGCATAATCGGTTCAAGCGCTGTAACCAGTCCGCTTGCAGGAAAGCGGGTTTCGATTTTCCCGTCTTTCTTGATGTGGATATAGGGCTCGCGGTTTGAAACAATGAGCACCTCATCGCCGGTCAGTTCCTTGTGCAGAATGTCTTTGAGTGTCTTAGGACTCCAGCTCATCTGACCTTCGTCCCGCGCTCTTCGATCCGTCTCTAAGTCTCGAATCAGAATCCGCAGGTCTTTGACGATCGGGCGCAGCTCGGGGGAGATAATACGAGAAATGGGGCGCAGCAGACCTTCCCCTTTTAGAGTGGCTCTCAACCCGTTGATCCAGCCCTTCCAGCTCATTTGAGCGATGAATACGGTGAGAATCGAAACGATGATTCCCAGCGCCACGAACAAATAGACGACGTAAGCTTTCGTGTCCGCACTGCGCTTCTGCATGAAGC
>JBGAWT010000269.1:0-3502 GCA_044227445.1 Bdellovibrionia bacterium
TCAAAGGCGCCCTTGTTTGTATGAAGAGAGGAGATGAAGTCGGAGTAGGTGAGCTGATCCGATATCTTTTTTCTTTGCTCAAACGAAGTGTACTTCTTTTCTTGCTCAATGATTTCTGGGTTTTTCTCCGCTTCGAGTTTTAGAATGGCGTCATAGTAGGCGTTGAAGTGGAGGAGCTTTTTTGCGGTGTCCTTGGGATAGAGCGCTCCCATCGCGGAATACCTTGCCACGGAATCGTCGGGCAGTTTTTTTTGCAATTCATACAGGGCCTGGGTGATTCGGCTTTTTTCATTTCCTTGCGCAGCTGAGTAAAAACTTTCGTAAGCGTCCTTGGCTACCTCGTTGAACGTGGTTTTCGCTTCTTCGAACAGCACTTCGTCAGTACCGGCAAAGGTATAAGGGTTCGCTAAGCGAAGGTGCAGGGAAAGGTCGCGATCTGCCCGGGTTCGATACCATTTAGATAGGGCGATCCCATCTTGGGTGACTTTCTTGGAACGGCGTTGTCCCTCTTTGCTGTAGTCCTTTTTTTCTTTGTTTCGATTGTCGAGCCCGATAATTCGGTGGGCCTGAACGACGAGATCAAAGAACTTCGCTTTACCCAGCTCCGGCTTGAGGTGCTCCATGAACGCGTCGTAGTCGATTCGCTCCTCTTGAAGAAACGCGAGCGCTTTAGGATGGGCGGCGATCTGAGCAATGTCTTTGGCAATCTGGCTTGCCGAGCGTGCTTCGGGTGCTGCGCTCAGCAGCCTTAGGTTGGGGCTTGTTGCATAGATCAAACTTTGGATGCGCTCGGCATCTAGACCCGAGACGGCTGCGGATGAGGTGATTCTTTCTACCAAAGCTTTGATCTTGGAAGAGCTCTTGGGTAGGAGGTCAGCGCGTCTCATTTGCTCTAATGTTCTTTCGCAAACGAACAGCGTTCTCGAAGCGCGTTTCCAGTTCTGTTTTTTTGGCTCCTTTTGAGCGAGGTCGGACATTCGCGTCAAGAACTCCCTTACTACGGAAGGGGAGAAGACTTCCTTTCCGAAGTTTTGAGAAAGACTCAACCCGCCTTCGGCAATGTTCCACCCGCCGCCTTTGGCGAACATCTCTCCAAATTTTGGATCGTGAGTCGAAGCCCAGAGGTCCGTCAACGCCTCTAGGGTTGGGGCAGAGCGAATCCACTGCGAATAGCGCTCTTTGAGCAAGAGCGTCGCCTCGCGGGGAAACTGTCTCTGGAACTCGCCCAAGAGCCGTGAGCCAGGATGATTGTTCCAAAGCGAGAGGACGTTGCGAAAGCGCTGTAGTCGCTTTTCTTGGCTTCCGGCTTTTGAGAGCTCCGAGTTGTTCACCCAAGTCATGCTTTCGATGACCCGCTTGATGTTTACGGGCTTCTCGTCGATCATACGCGTTCGGTTGTAGAGCGCGTCTAGCGCGCTAGCGCGGGTTGCTTCCTTTCGCACGTCTCCGTAAAGAACGGACTCGATGTGAAGGCTTTGGGCTTCGATCCAGGCAGCGTTCTTTTTTCCAATGTTCGGAGGTAGGCGCTTGTGGCGTTGGATTTTGTCACCGAGTTCGCGTTGAACTTCTTGCTCGGTTGCAGCTTCGTATTGGCGAAAGAGCTCCGGAGCCTCAGGCTCGTACGCATAGTTCAGTGTGGGGATCTGTTTTTCTAAACGCAACAGCGTCTTTCTCTTCGCCAAAAGCGAGGACTTAGCTCGGTTGAGGTCTTCCTGCGGAGTTCCGGGGGTTGCGACTTGTTTTTCTAGTGAGGCGATCGCGCCACGAGTTTCCTTAAGTTCGTCGTAGAGAAAGAAGTAGTCGGGTGCGAGCGTTCGGTAGCGTCTCCAGTCCAAGATCCCAAGGCGCTTGTGCTGGTCTAAGGTTTTGACCTTGAAACCGCGCCCAAGAGCTTTTTCGCGGGCTTCGTCAAACTGCGCGTCTAAGATTTGGTTGAGGCGAATGGCGTAATCGATGCGTTCATTCGGGCTGATCAGGCCTTCGGTTAGCTTTTGTATTTTTTCCCACTGCTTATTGAACAGGACGCCATAAAACTCCTCCCGGCCGCCCAACCAGAGCTCGCGGTCGTATTTGGAAGAGAACTCGCTCAGGTCCATTTTTTTAGAAACGACATCTTGGTACGCTTTTTTGACCTCTGCTCTAACGTCGATCCCTTGGCGCATGTGCTTTTCCAAGCGTCGGAGCTGGCGTGATCGAAGGTCAACGCTTTCTAAGAACGTTTGATCCGAAGGCGTGAGGTAGTTGCGCGTATACTCTCCCTCCGGCCTGAGCGTTTTTCCGTCGTGACGCTTCATCTTGACCAAGGTCATCCCTGCTTGGTCGGTTCGTGCAGGAGTCATGGGGTGTGTGGCGCTGTAGCCGCTAGTGAGATCCTCGACAGCGGAAAAAAAATCGACGCTTGCGTGTGGATTGAAGTCGGACTCCAGCATTCGATACAACGCTTTGGTATCGACCTCGGACTCAACGGTCCTTTGCAAGGCATCTAGCTCAACGGTGTTCCCCTTGAGGCGCGCCCTCTCCGAATCGATATAGGCTTGAAGTTCCGAGGGTCCATGCTCCAGCTCATGCGAGATAAGAAAAGCCAGGACGTCATCAGACTTCGCTAGCTTGAGCGCCCCGAGATTGACCTGAATGAGGCGCTCCTTTTGATTGAGCTTCACGAATGCGAGGTTCACGCGCAGGTCGTCGACCAAGAGCAAATGAAAAGGGCCTTCGCCATCGACCGGTCGGATCAATTTGCTGAGCAAAGCGCCGAGCCGCTTGTAGAGCGGTCGAAGCTCCGGATAAAGAGAGAGATCCAAAGAAGAAGCGTTGTGAGCTTGGAGGCTTTTTTCGATCGCCGGGTGAAGGGGGTTGCCCGATTCAGAAGGGTTAGCCAAGATGACGGGATCAGCTAGGGCATGGGCGGTGACGAAAAAAAGGGAGAGCGCCCAAGCGAAGAGAGTGAATTTCCTGAGCGGAGCCCGGACCATAGGATTTCTTCGGTAAAAAACGGGCTAAAAATGAATCATTTAGATGAGTTATTGAGGCTTGGCGCGCCGCGCCAAGATCGCTTTGGCTTTGTCGTCTGGGCCTAGGTACTAAGACTCGCGATACACCAGCGTATAGATCTTCTTATTCACGATCTCATTGGGGTCCGAGAGTTTCTTAAACGCGTCCATCGGGCGAAAGAGAGCGCGTCGCCACCTGCGCCAAGTGAACTGCTTGAGCTCGCGCCTTGCGGCAGGCGAGAGTAGCGGTCGCAATTGAGCGAGATCGGCCTCTACGTTCTCGTTGTGATCCAAGATCACCACTTGCCCGTGCTCGATTGCATCTGCCGCTGCGCGATCATCCAATACGTGCGGCATGGGCTTCTTGATCGAAACACCTACCCAGCTCGATTCATTCCAGATATCGCCCGTGCGATTGAGCATGCGGTACTCGCGTGTGGGGTGGCTTGCATCAAAAGCACGCAAAGGCGCTACGTCCTGCTCGCCTAAAGACACGGCAGCAAGCCTAACCA
>JBGAWT010000270.1:0-3484 GCA_044227445.1 Bdellovibrionia bacterium
CTTGAGGACTTCCTCGGTAATCTGCATCTGCTCGCGGGCTTTTTCGGCCGAAGCGTCCACCACGTGCAAAATCAGATCGGCTTGATGCAACTCTTCGAGCGTCGACCTAAAGCTTGCGACCAAAGACGGAGGCAGCCTGTCGATAAACCCTACCGTGTCGATCATCACGATCGGAGGATGACTATCAGGAGTTAACGCTCTCACCGAGGCGTCGAGCGTGGCAAAAAGCTTGTCTTGGGCCAGCACCTTGCTTTCGGTGAGCGAGTTGAGCAGGGTGGACTTGCCGGCGTTGGTGTAGCCCACGAGAGCTACCTTATAGAGGTCCTTGCGCGAGTGGCGCTGCACGGAACGCTCTTTTTCGATCTCCTTGAGGCGCTTGCGCAGGATCGAAATGCGGTCCTTGACCAAGCGTCTATCGACTTCGATTTGCTTTTCGCCCATGCCACGAGCCGCTGTGCCACCGCCGCGTTGGCGCTCAAAGTGGCTCCAAAAGTGAGCCAGGCGCGGAAGCAGGTATTGCAGACGAGCCAAGGCGACTTGGGTCTTGGACTCGCGCGTACGGGCGTTGCGCGAAAAAATCTCGATGATCACGCCCGGACGATCGAGCACGGGCTTGCCTAATGCTTTTTCAAGGTTGCGCAGTTGGTTGGGCGAGAGTTCGAAATCCATGATGGCGGCGTCAGCTTTCTTCTCTTCCAGAAGCTGCTTGAGCTCTTCGACCTTGCCCTTAGTCAAATAGGTCGCGGGCTCGATCTTGCGGGGCGCGCAAACAAAGTGAGCCTGCACGGCCACGCCCATCGTGTCCAAAAGACGGTTCATTTCTTCGAAGGCTTCGGTATCCGGGCCAGCGCATATGGCGGTTTTGGCCAGGGGAAGCAGCGAGTCGCTAGTCTCTAACATTGACCTAGAAGCTATACCGCGTTTCATGAATTTGAGCTAAAACTTCAGTCGCCCATGAAGCACTCCATCCTCAACGTCAACGGCGAGATCCTCAAGCACCCGGACAACCGAATACCCCGCATCTCGGTCATGGATCGGGCCTACCTCTACGGCGATAGCCTGTACGAAGTCATTCGGACGGAAGTTTCCGGCCAAAAAAGACTGGGCCTACCAAATCGAGCGGACGTTTGAAGCCTACAAGAAGCTGGCCCCTGGAACGGACGCCTACCTGCGACTGATCGTCAGCCGCGGCATCGGGCGCATCGGCTTTGCGCAAGACTGCGTGGAGGTTCCGTACACCTACGTCATTCTAGCGCAGCCCTTAGAACCGCCAAGCGAGCAAGCCTTGGCTCAAGGTTATCACCTGCGCGTCGTGGATCGCCTGCGCAACCATCCGCGCGCGCTCGACCCGGCGATGAAAAGCGGCAACTATCTCAACAGCATCCTGGGCTATCTCGAAGGCACCGAGGACCATGACAAAGGCGCCTCTCCCCTGCCCGTGGTCGATGCCCTATTGTGCAACGCCGACGGACACGTAACCGAAGGAACGACGTTCAATATTTTTTACGTCAAACGCGGCATCGTCGTGACCTCGCCTTTGGACATCGGCATTTTGGACGGCCTCACGCGCAGGCACCTGCTCAGGCTATGCCGCGAGAACGGGATCCCCGCGCGCGAAACACGCTTTCCGGTGGAACGCCTACTCGAGGCGGATGAGGTTTTTTGGGCAAGCACGATCAAGGAAGCCTTTCCGGTGACCTGGATCAACGGCAAGAAAATCGGAAATGGCAAGCCAGGCAAGGTCACCTTGCGGCTTCGCAAGCTGTTTCAGGATTGGGCAGAGAGTACGCTGTGAGCAAAACACCTTTTAAAGAACTCGAAAAACTGGCCATCCGCGCAGCTCTGGATGCCGGCGCGGTGCTGCTCAAGCACTTCAGCCGCAAAATCCAAGTCAGTGAAAAAAAGAACGCGGGCCTCGTCACTAACGCCGACGTCGAAGCCGAACGCGCCACCCTCAAGGTGCTGAAGCGCGGACCCCGCTCGATGGGATTTTTGACCGAAGAGAGCGCCCTCACGGGCTCAGCTGAGCTGAGATCCAACCAAGGCATTGAAGGCCGTTGGATCATCGACCCTTTGGATGGCACGACCAACTTCGTGCATCGGTTCCCGATGTTCTGCGTTTCGATCGCAGCCGAGTGGCAAGGCGAGCTCGCCGTTGGTGTCATCTATCATCCGATCCTCAAGGACCTTTACATCGGCATCCAGGGCAAGGGCGCTAAGCTCGGAGGCAAGCGCATCCGCGTTTCGCAGACCCGCTCTCTACGCGACTCGCTTCTGACTACGGGGTTTTCGTATCGCAAAGACGAGTGGCTCCACCGGGAGATGGAAGCCTTTGAACGCCTGAGCGGAATCGCACGCGCCATTCGCAGGCCCGGAAGCGCGGCTCTGGACTTGGCTTACGTCGCTCGGGGAGTGTTCGATGGTTTTTGGGAGCGTAGGCTCTCGCCTTGGGACATCGCCGCTGGCGCGCTGATCGTCAAAGAAGCGGGTGGGCGCGTGACGAATCTCAAGCGCGAAGAGTTCACTTCGAGCATGAATGAGATCATTGCCTCTAACGCTCTGCTTCACGAGGACCTCGCCAATTCTGTGGCGCCCGAGTTTTGTCCGGTGGAGCTGTAGACTCTCCGCCAAAATCCCCTTAGAATTTGGTGAGATGAACTCGTGGGTCTACGCGTTTTCCAAGTTCACGCCTGAGGCCTTGATCGCCGAGGCGTTCGCTATTTTCTTTCTCCTCAGCGTCTACGCCGCTTACTGGGTCTTGCGAAAACGCCGCTTTGGCGTCGTGCAAGACGAGCTGCCTTCCGGCCCTGTGCGCGTGTACCTAAACGAACTGATCCTAAACGCCGAAGCCCTTCGCGCGCAGCTCTTTGGCCTACTCGCCGGCAGCCATGGCGGCGGAAGCGGCCACGGCCCCGAATTTACCGCAAGCATGTTGGCGGCCCTCCAGGGTGGCCAAGCCGCTGGGCTCGCAGCAGGCGCCGCCGCTCCTGGCATTGCCGCTCTGGCCGCGGGAAGCCCCGAGCTCACACAAAAACTCTCAGCCCTCGAAGGCAAGCTCACCGAGCAATCCAAATCAGTCGAAGGCCTGCTTGCCGAAAAGACAAAGCTTGAAAAAGAATTGGTCGAACTGAAGGCTGCCAAGGCGGGCGCAACCGCATCACCTGGACCCGACGGCAACGTCACGGTCAACGTGAGCGGAGGCCCTCCGGACGCCTCTCAGCAAGCTAAGATCGACGAGCTCAACAAGAAGATTAACGACCTCGAAGGCAAGCTAGCCGAATACAGCATCATCGAAGACGACCTAGCCAACCTCAAACGCCTGCAGCAAGAAAACACCGAGCTCAAGAAGATGCTCACCGAAAAAGGCGTCTCCGTGGGCAACCTCGCTTCGGTTGCAGCGGCGCCTACGGCACCGGCTCCGGCACCTGCAGCTGCGGCCCCCGCTCCGGCAGCGCCACCTGCACCAGCCGCGACGCCTGCCGCC
>JBGAWT010000271.1:0-3454 GCA_044227445.1 Bdellovibrionia bacterium
CCCCAGGGCCTGCCGAATATCGCGGTGGGTGATCAACACATCGCAAACCGCGCCCACCAGAGTTACAGCCGAATCCAGGTCATCGAGATCCATGTCGCCTAGATGCAGGTTTTCGAGCAGATTGCTCGTGAAGCTCATCACCGGTCCCGAGTGCGGCACGAGCGGGATTTCGAACGCGAGCTCCAAGAAGCGCGTGAAGTCCCTTTTCTTAACGAACAGCCTGCTCACGCCCCGCTCCCTGAGGATGTCGAGGTGCTGCGAAGAGAGCTCGCGCCCGTGCGGAATGAGTTGAACAAACCCACGCGACTCCACCTGGACGTAGATCGGGTGATCGATCGAGCACAGCAGCTCGCTTGCGCTGAGTCCTACGTACCCGAGCTCGGTGAGCTCCTCGAAAGGGCTCTTGCCGGCGAGCACTGCTCGAACGAGCTTAAGGGCCTCTGCGTTGGCAAATGGCTTGGCGAGAAACCCTTGGGCACCTAGGCTCGCCGCTTTTTGCGCGTTGCCTGCTTCCGAAAATCCGGTCATCAAGACAAAGGGAATGGAAAAATCCTTTTGGCATTCGGCGAGCAGAGCCACGCCGTCCATGTGGGGCATGCGAATGTCGGAGAGGATCAGATCCACTGGGTGCTTTTTTAGCATCTCAAGAGCTTGCTTACCGTCGGCTGCCGAAATGCAGGAGATTCCCTCATGAGCGAAAACGGCCGAAAGGACTTCGGAAAGGGTGGGATCATCTTCGGCAATCAGGATCTTTGGAGGCTGGGCTTGCATGGGAGAACTATTTTCATTTGAAATAAAATATATTTCAAAAAGAATTTGATAATGATGTTCGCTTGCCAAGATCGCCGCGATGCGGTGAAAGCAGGGAAGAAGCAGGTACTCTCACCATGGAAAAACTCTCGCCCGAAGCCATCAAAACGCTTTTTACCGAAGCTCGTACGCACTCGCATTGGCGCTCCAGCCAAGCCTTGCCGGTCGAGCAGCTTCACCAGCTTTACGATCTCTTAAAGTTTGGCCCCACCACGGCCAATTCCTCGCCCGCGCGGTTTGTTTTCGTAACCAGCGCGCCCGCGAAGGAGAAGCTGCGCGCCGCACTAGCTCCGGGCAACATCGAGAAGACGATGGCCGCTCCGGCGACGGCGATCATTGCTTACGATCAAAAGTTTTACGAACACCTCGATCGCTTGTTTCCTCAAGACAACGCGCGTCCTTGGTTTGAGGGGCGACCGGATAAGGGCGAGGAACCGGGGCGTCTGAGCGCCACTTTGCAGGGCGCCTATCTGATCCTAGCGGCGCGATCCCTCGGGTTGGATTGCGGGCCCATGGGCGGATTCAATAACAAGAAGGTCGATGAGTTGTTTTTCTCTGGAACGAGTTGGCGCTCCCTTTTCCTGTGCAACTTAGGACATGGCGTTCCCGAGAAGCTTCATCCGCGCAATCCACGACTCAGCTTCGATGAGGCCTGCAAGGTTTTGTAGGCCAAAAACAATCTCTTTCCAAACCTCCCACGGTCCTGGCATCATCGGCCCACGATGAGACCTTGGTTCCTGCTTCTGGCGTTTGCCGCTGCTCCCGCGTTCGCTCAAGACGGCGAATCCACTGCCGACTCAGAGATCCACGAAGAGGCCTCCGCCGAAGCAACCCCCTGGGGGGTTCAGTTCGGCGGCCTCGTCGATACCTATTACGGCTACGACAGCAACAACCCTCCGACGCGGGATCGTCAGTTCACCACGACGGCCAAGCGACACAACGAGTTCAACATCAACCTGGCGTATCTGGAAGCTCAGGTCAAAGGCCCGCGCGTCAGGGGCCGCTTGGCCATGCAGCTGGGCACCTCGGTGGTCGCAAACTACGCTACTGAGTCCAATGCGAGCGTCGGTATGCTCATGCGCCACGTGCAAGAGGCGGTCGTGGGATACGAGATCCTGCCTAAGCTTTGGGTGGATGCGGGAATTTATTTTTCGCACATCGGGTTTGAGAGCTTCATCTCCAAGGACAACTGGCTCTACACGCGCTCGCTCATGAGCGATTACAGCCCGTACTATCAAAGCGGCGCCAAGCTCTCGTACGACTGGGGCATTGGGCTGGTCACTGAGTTTCATTTCATCAACGGTTGGCAAAACATCTCAGAGGACAACACGCAAAAGGCTTTGGGCATCAAGGTGGCCTACACTCCCATTGAGATGTTGGGCTTGAGCTACAGTAACTTTTTTGAACCGGGTCCCCGAAGTCGGCTCTTCAATAACTTCATCGTCAAGTTCTCCCCGTTCAAGGTGCTCGAGCTTGCGGCGATCGTGGACATTGGGCTTCAGCACCAGCAGATCCCCGACACGTGGCTTCCTTGGGAGGTCTTTACTCTTTTAGCGCGTATCCAGCCTTTTGAGCGCGTGGGTTTCGGAGTGAGGGCCGAACGCATGATGGATCCCAACCAGATCTTAGAAACAACGAGTACGGCTGGTGGGTTTCAAATCTGGGGTGCTGCGCTGGGAGTGGACGTCAAGCTTCACGAGCATGTCTTGTGGAGGACCGAGGCTCGCGGGCTGCTCACAGCTGATGGAGTGTTCGTGTCGTCTGCTGGCGTATCTAATGTGGATGCATTAGGGGTCTCGTCTCTAACTCTGAGCTTTTGAGGAAACAACATCGTGATCGAGTCGCTGATACAAAGATTGATGGGGCTTCCTGAGTGGCAGGTTTTGGGACTCGCTACGGTGCTGTTGCTCGAAGGTGCGTTCATCACGGTTTTCCCCGAAGAAGTCATCATGTGCGCCATGGGAGTGCTCTGGGGTCAGGGAAAAGTCGATTTCCCTTGGGCCGTCGTGGCCATCGCCTGCGGGTTGTTACCTGCCAATCTATTCACGGTCACGATCGGGCATTTTTTTGGGATGAAGGTCGTAAAATATCCTCCCTTCAAATGGTTCTTGGATCCGGATCTCGTGGAGCGCGTTTTAGAGCCGGTGCGCAGGCGTGGAGTGCCCATTATTTTGGCCACGCGCTTTACTCCCGTAATCCGTGGGCCCGTTTATCTTGCCGTCGGAACTTCGGGCTTTGGGATCGCGCGCTTTATCCGCTGCGATTGGGCCGCCGCTGCGGTTCAAATTCCGATGTGGATTTTCATCGGGCGTTGGATGGGCGCTAGCGCCGATTCGCTCCTAGGAGCCTTTACTCGCATCGGAGTCCTGTTCGGCGCGTTGTTGATCGGCTCTGTGGCGTTTAAGCTGGTTTGGGATCGCAAGAAAGCGCGTGCGCGCTAACGCTTCTTGGTTCGCGGCGGGATCGCAACCAAGTAGGTTCCGACAAGTACTCCGACCCCTCCGAGAGCCATGTCGCGCGAGAGCGTTTCGCCCAAGAACAGGTGAGCCCAAAGCAGCCCAGTGAGTGGAGTGATGAAGGTCACCGTCATGGATCGCAAGGGCCCAATGCGGGCCACGAGCCTATAGTACATCGCAAAGCCGAT
>JBGAWT010000008.1:0-6739 GCA_044227445.1 Bdellovibrionia bacterium
CGTAAAATTTAAACTTGATCGTGCCGCGGGTGGTGACGATGGTGACGGTTGCTTTGGACAGGCCGTTCGCATCCACCGTGAGATCCGGGCCAACAGGCGCGGCAGGCTGGGCGGACGGAGCGGGCGAAGCCATGAGCGAGGCCGGGTCCGGGCTCGCTAGTATCGTAGGCCCTCCGGATGCCACCGTCGCAGGTTCATTCATCTTTTGGAGAATGGCTGGCCCATAAAAATAAGCTCCACCCATCAATCCACCGACAATCAAAAGAAACAAAACTATCCAAACCGAGCGCATCGTTTGATCTCCGAATGAGCTTTTTGTCTAACCCAAAGGGCCGCTTGACGCGAGGCTTTCCGTTCTCGCCACGAGCTTCGTTCTAAGATAATTTAAAGAGGCACCATGGAAACGCCGCAGCCCGACAAGAAGCCCTCGAACGAGACTCCTCGCGAGATGGCGTTTTACGATCATATCGAGGAGCTCCGGCGGCGACTTATGCGCGCGCTCGTCGTGTTCATGGCGGGCTTCGTGGCTTGCTATTTCGTTTCTGAATACATCATGGAGTTTCTGAGACAGCCGCTGTTTGACGTTTTGCCTGAGGAGCAGAGGCATCTTTATTTCACGCATCTTTTCGAAAACTTCATGACCCATCTGAAGATCGCGGGCTACGCGTCGCTCTTCGCTTTTTCGCCGTATTTTTTCTGGGAGATCTGGGGCTTCGTTGCCCCGGGGCTTTATCCTCGCGAGCGCAAGCTGGTCGTTCCGTTCATCACAGCTGCGACGACTTTTTTCATCGGAGGCGCGGCGTTTGCCTACTACGGGCTTTTCCCGGTAGGCTTTAAGTACTTCGTACAGTACGGCGGCCCCCAGGATATGCCGATGCTCACCATCGATGCTTACTACGGCACGGCGCTTAAGCTCATGCTGCTCTTTGGCTTGGCCTTTGAGCTTCCGGTGCTCATTTCGCTTTTGGGCGCGTTGGGCGTGGTCGATGCGCCGCTGCTGCGCAAGCAAAGGCGCTTTGCGATCATGGGCATCACGATGGTCTCCGCTGTAGCAGCCCCGCCGGATGCCGTGTCGATGATCCTTTTGGGCGCGCCGCTCGTGCTCTTGTACGAAGCTTCGATCTGGGTCGTGGCCATCTTGGGACGGAGACGCTCTGAGCGCTTGGCGTCGGAGTCCAAGGCAGTGGAGCCCGTGGCCGAAAAACCTCATCCCCTCTCTGGAAAGTCCTCGCCGTGAAGCGGCTCATCGCGGCGCTAGCGATTTTGCTTCCCTCTTTTGCGCAAGCCCAGTTCGTGCAGGGTTCTCAGCTTTGGGTTACCGCCACCGAGCAAGCGGTGTTTGCCAATCGCTTTAGAGTGATGTTTGAGCTCAACCCGCGCAACGTTCTCACGCCCGGCGCGCCGCGGATCATGAACGTCTTTGTCGTCCCGTCCTTGGGTGTTCGATTGTTTGATAACGCGTGGGCTTCGTTTTCGCTCACACGCATCGAGCAGGTGGACCGCACGCGTCCGAGCGAAAACCGGATTTGGCAGCAGTTCGAGGCGTTTCAAGACGGGCCGCTGTTTCATTTCTTCGAGCGATTTAGGATCGAGGAGCGTTTTCACGAAGGCCTGACTCCACTGTCTCTGCGGCTTCGAGCATTGGTGCGCATGGGAATTTCGTTGGGCTCGCTCGATGAGTGGCGCGTGGTCTTGCAGGACGAGTTTTTTTTCGTGCCCCTTGGGATCACCGGCGGGCCTTTGTTTGGCGTGGATCAGAACCGCGCTCAGCTCACGCTGCAAAAACGCTGGGTCTTTGGGCTGAGCATCGACTTGGGTTACATGCTGCAGACGACTACCGCTCAAAGCTTCTCGGGCTTTGCGCCCCAGATGAATCACAACGCCGTGCTGCTCTTGAGCCACGCGCTTCCCATCGGTAAAAAGAAGGCGATGGACGAAGCTGACGCCGCCGGTGAGCGGAAATAGGTCAACTGCGTTTAAACCGCTCCTAGAGCGCCAGACGAGCATCCACTGAGCCAGTGCGATTGATCTTGAGAGTTGAATATCTGACAAAATTAGTATAAATAACCGCGGTTTATGAAAGCCGCGATTTCAGCCCTTTTTCTCGCTTTAGCCTCGACCGCTCTCGCAGCGGATTGCCCCTCTTACTTAGCGCCCGGTGTCGCAGTCGAGCGCATCGAAACCCTCTTAGGCCGCAACGTTCGAATTCTCGATGCCTCTGCTGGCGTGCGCGAGCGCGTCGCTAAGTCGGATCCGAGACTCAAAGTTTTTGACCTGAGCTCCGTGTTTGCCGAAGGCAAGGTCTTCATGGGCTTTGGCAAACCCAATGTCTATTTGGGTATCCCGGGCGAAGCCACAGCCAAGGGCCCGGGGTTTTCGAAGTTCGCGGCCAAGTCGCTGAAGCGAGGTGATTCGGAGCTCATCGACACGCACGGCATCGCTCAATCGGGCATCCTCGTCGTATTCAAGGATCTCTCGCCCGAAGTCGTCGAGCGCATCACAGCCCGTGCAAAGGCACACGAGGGCACCCGTCGCTGGACGTGCGTAAACGCCAACTGCCGCGTGCTGAGCGAAGCGGGTTTTACGGTCGGCGCCGAAACGCCTGAGCAGTACTACTTTCCGATTCCTTTGCTGCGCGACATTTTGCGCTACGGCATCCAAGTCGACGGCAAGCCCGTTGAGTTTGATGTCATTCGCACCAACGCGGACTACTTAGAAGACGTCCAGCTTTCGATCGAAAAATCCGTGTGGACCACGCTCTGCCGCCATGCCGAGCGCGCCTGCCAGCCTAAAAAAGACTCGCACCCGCTGATCGTCAAAATCAAGAATGGCGCTTCGAATCTGCTGGGGATGTTCATCGGCTCGGTCGGCAAGGCGCCGCTCGTCGAATCCAAGCAAACGCGGCTTGATGACACGGGTGCTGAGCTCAACGCTTTTGACGTCGAAGTCTCCGAGCCATCGCGCTTCGGCACGTTGCTCGGCCTTTTGTGGGGCCCGCACAGCCTATTTGAGATTCCGCTCAATAAAGCGGACGTCGATGCCCTGTTGCCCGACAAGCTCAAGTCCTTCCCGCAGACCAACCCGACGCTCGTAACGAGAATCAAAAAGAACTTCTTGTTCTCCAAGCCCGTGGTGAGCCTCATCCGCTCGCAGATCGCGCCTGACTATTCCAGGTTCAAGGGCGTCAATGAGAAGAACCTCTTTGACATGCTCCGCACGGATTCGGTCGAGCACCCCAACCGCTACAACTTCGTGCTCACGGGCGACCGGCTCATCATCATGAAGATCAGCATCAAGATGAAGTACGTGGATTGGATTTTAAGCAAGCACGTGCTTATGGCGGATTACTCCAAGGACGTGCGCTTTGCCGGTGAGTTCTGGAAGGGTGAGGACGGAAAGCTGCACTTCTCGCCGAACTCCGGCACGTACCAGCCTAAGAACGAGCTGCTGCCTCAGATGGCGGAGATCTTGAAGCGCGCCTTCCCCAACCTTCCGACGGTGATGGAGAAGCAGTAAAATGCTTCGTGGGGTGCTAGTTGCGCTGCTGGTTTTTTCGGGCAGCGTCTTTGCGGCTACTTCCAAGGTCCCCTCTTTTACGCAGAAGTTGTTTGAGGCACCCAGTCTGGAGCGCGACTCTGAGTGCAAGCTGATCCTCGGGTCGCCCCCGCTTCAGCTGGATTTGCCTGCGGGCCAGTCTCCGATACCCGAGCTCAATCGCCTGGCTCTTGAGGCAAAGACGCCGCAAGAGAGCTATGAGGCCAGGCTTATTCTTATCGATGCGCTGCTTGAGCGGGGAGCGAACACGCAGGCTGAGCTTCTGCGCCGTGCGCTGCCCGGAGCCAAGAAGGCCAAGTCTGAGCCCGTGCTCGATGGAGATTCCCTTTCGATCGGAAAAGAGACGGGCATGGGGGGCGTGCACTCCCTATATGATGCTCAAGGGTTGCTCATAGGCTTTCGGTTCGTGGATCACGGTTTTGACAGGTATGGCTCCCCAAGCGATGGCGGATGGACAGGCGAGAAGAAGCTGCTTTGGTTCGTCAAAAACGGTGGCGCGAAGGCTTATAAGCAGTGGGGTCTGACCCACTTGGAGATCGCAGGCGATCTCAGTGGGCTGAGCGCCAAGGGAAAGGCCGCCCTTCTGGAAATAGCCGCAGCTGCACCTCTAAAGAGCCTGAAGCTTGCCCATTTTTACAAAGCCTCTCAGGGGCTAGCGGGCGTTTTAAAGGGCTTGGCTGAGATCCCCCACATTCGGACGGGCCTGAGGGAGCTGACCATCCAGGATTCCTCCTCATTGGGCTTTGATCAGGTGCTGAGGTTCGTAGGTCTCAAGAGGCTCAGGCTAGAAGAAGTCAGGCGGGTCCGCCCGGGGCAGTTCGCGCGCTTAGATGCACTTCCTGAGTTTGAGACTCTGGAGCTGAAAGATTCTCTTCCTAACGCTCCCTATGAGAAGGAAGCGTGGCTCACTCAGATCGCTCAGATCACCAAACTCAAAGCCCTGGTTGCCTATGGGGATGGATATCGGGGAATTGGGGACCTCTCCGAAGTCGAAGCGAGCCAGTTCCTTCCTTTGCGGGATGCCCCGGCCCTCAAACAACTCATTCTGGGCGACTTTACCGTGAATCTCGACTCTCGCCTCCGGCCTCTTTCGACCCTGGAGGTATTGGGGTTCTCGGATTGCAGGATTAGGGGGCCGATGTATCAGGGCATGGGTCCAGCAAGTGTGAGGCGGTTTTTGGCTAGGCCGGGCCTCAAGATCGTCATAGGAGAGGATCCGTAGAGCGACTCAGGGGCATATCAACAGACCAATCGTCTGTTGAAGCTTGCATGAGTCGGGGTCAGACCCCTCTCAACGGACCAATGGTCTGTTCATGTGGGCCTGACTCCTAGACGGGAGTCCTACCGAGGACGCCCCTTCCTCCCTTGCTCCTAGCCCCCTCCCATGCTATCTAGCCGCGTCCACAACGATTTTGTTGTGACCTTGCTCCCAGGCCCTTGAGGCTCGGGGGCTGTAGAGCCACAAGGAGGCCTCATGTCTGAAAAAACCACGGGCGAAGTCCGTCCGTCTGGATACGAAACCGTATTTATCACCCGTCCTGAAATGTCCGATGAAGCGCTTAAAGCCCTTCAAGATCGCGTTAGCAGCGTCGTCACCCAGTATCAGGGCGAAATCGTCCTGAACGAAGACTGGGGCAAGCGCAAGCTGGCTTACCCGATCAGCAAGGAAACGCGCGGCCATTACACCTACGTGGCTTATCAAGCCAAGGGTGAAGTCGTTGCCGAAGTCGAGCGTAACCTGCGCCTCAACGAACACGTTCTGCGCTTTCTGTCAGTGAACTTGGCCAAGGAATTCGATGCCGAAGTTTTCAAGAAAGCTCGCGCTGCTGCCAAGGCTGCCGAGAAGAAGCGTGAAGAAGAGCGCGAAGCTCGTCGCGAAGAGCGCGCAGCTGAACGCCGTGCTCAACAGCAGTACGAGAGCGAAGCTGGCGGCGGCTACGGCGGTGGATACCGCGGACGTGACCGTGGCGATCGCGGCGAACGCAGCGAAGCCCCTTCGGAAGAATAATCAGGAAATCAGGAGATTACACAATGGCTACCACGAACTTGAAAACTGACATGAAAGAACGCGAGCGTTCCGACCGTGACGGCGCTGCCGACGGCCGCGACGAAGACAAGGGTCGTAAGTCGTTTCACCGCAAGAAGGTCTGCCGCTTCTGCGCTGATAACGAATTCGTGCTCGATTATAAGGATGTGCGCATGATGCAGTCCTTCGTTTCCGAACACGGAAAGATCACGCCCCGTCGCATCACTGGCAACTGCGCCATGCACCAACGCAAGTTGACCTCCGACTCGATGAGCCCGTCTACTGAGGCGAAGGCCTCTGCGTCAGGCTCTTCTTCATCTTCAGGCGCGGCCTCGGGCAAGAAGTCCGGGGCCGCGCGCTCTTCACGCAAAAAGCTCAAAGGCCCTCAGTGGGCCATCCAATCGCTGCTCGTTTTCTTGTCGAGCGCGGTTTTGTTTCTCAGCGCCTTTTTCGCGGTCGCGGCGCCACTTCCCCTCGTTTTGCTCAATCTCGTACGCGGCCGAAAATGGGCCCTGCTCGCCGCTACGAGCAATGCGCTTATCGTCGGCGTGCTCGCGGGTCCCGTGAGTGCCGCTCTTTATCTGACATTTAGCGTGAGCGTAGGCTTTGCCCTGCCCGAGCTGCTCCGTCAGGGAGGCCGGGTTGAGCGCGCCGTCTTGGGTACGATGGCGGCAATTCTGGTAACCGGCGCTTTGATGTTTGGGGTTCTGGCCTTGGTTCAGGCGCGCGGGCTTTCGCACCCGGTGCTTGAGCTCAAGAACGAAGTCACTCTCGTGGTCGAGCAGCTGGGGCAAACCGTCTCTCAGCAGCTGGCCAAGCAGGGGGGGCTGGTTTCGAGCGATGAGGTTCAGGATGCGGTCGCTGCTTGGAAAAAGAGCTTAGTTGAGGACTTTCCCTCGAGTCTGGGCATCTTTTGTCTTTTTTTGGTCTGGATCAATCTTTCCATCACGTTGAGGGCCAATCCCGCGCGCGTGCGCGAAAAACTGGGGCTAGCCCCGGGGGGCCTGAGGCTTTGGAAGGCGCCCGAATGGCTCGTGTGGCCTACGATCGCCGTGGGGGCCGCCGCCTTGTTCGCTCCCGCTCCTTGGGGGCTAGTGGGATCGAATCTTTTGAAGTTCTTTTTGGCCGTATATGCCCTTCAGGGCATCGCGATCCTGG
>JBGAWT010000008.1:6755-30413 GCA_044227445.1 Bdellovibrionia bacterium
TCCCTTGCTGCTTGGGGTGGGCTTTTTCGACCTTTGGTTTGACTTTCGAGCCAAGCTCAGGCAAAAGTAGCGATTCATTTTGGAGGAGTTTCCATGCTAGTCGTTCTGCGCGAAAACGTTGAGAATCTGGGTCGTATCGGCGACGTCGTGAAGGTCAAGGAAGGTTACGCACGTAACTTCTTGCTGCCTCGCAAGCTCGTTGCAGCTGCCGATGAAACGAACGTCAAAGCTATCGAAGCTCAAAAGAAGTCTTTAGAGAAGAAGCGCCAAGCTCAAAAAGCCGGCGCCCAAGAAATCGCTCAAAAGCTCGAAAACCAAAGCTTCACGCTCTCGCGCAAAGTCGGCGAGAACGACAAGCTCTTCGGTTCGGTCACCGCTCAAGACGTTGTCTCTGCGATGAAGACCGCTGGTTTCTCCATCGAGCGCCGCATGATCATCCTCACCAAGCCCATCAAGGCTTTGGGGGTTCATCCCGTCGTCGTTCGCATCGAGCCAGATGTCGAAGCCAACATCAAAGTCTGGGTTGTTAAGGAAGCCTAAGCCTTCACGCGCTGGGGTTTGGGCGCGCGGCTTTGCTTTATGGCAAGCGCAGGGGGAGATGGGCCAAGACCGAATGTGCCGGGGGGACGTGTCCCGCCGCACAATCTGGAAGCCGAACGTTCGGTTCTAGGCGCCGTCCTACTTCAAAACGAAAACATCCATGCCGTTCTCGAGCTCGGGCTTGAGGCGCGTGACTTTTACCGCGAAACGCACCAAAAGGTCTTCGAAGCCGTCCTGTCGCTTACTGAACGAGGTGAGCCTGCGGACTTAGTCACGCTCACGGCAGCTCTCCGTAACCGCGGTTGGTACGAAGAAGTCGGTGGCACGGCCATGCTGACTTCGATGTTCGAAGACCAGTTTTCGACCGGCAACGTTTCCCATTACGCGCGCATTGTTCGCGACAAAGCCATCCAGCGGCGCATGATCGATGCGGCATCCGAGATCATGGGCGACGCCTTTGAAGGCGTCACCGACAACGAAGTATTTTTGGACGAAGCGGAGCGCAAAGTGCTCTCAGTGGCCGACTCGCGGCTCACGAAGTCCTTTTCGAGCATGCAAGAGATCCTCGTGCAGAACATGCACAGCATCGAGGAGCTTGCGCATAAGAAGGCCGACGTCATCGGGCTTTCGACGGGTTTCAACGATTTCGACAAGCTCACCAGCGGGTTGCGGCCTGGCCAGATCATGATTCTTGCCGCTCGTCCTGCCATGGGTAAAACCAGCTTGTTTCTGTCCATGGCTCAGAACATCGCCCAGCAAGCCAAGTCTGTCGTCGCGATTTTCTCGCTCGAAATGTCTAAGGAAGAATTGGGCTTTAGGTTCCTCTCCGGTTTGGCGCGCATCGATTCCAAGCGCCTCAAGGTGGGGCGCCTGGCCGATCGCGATTGGCCGCGCCTGGCGCAGGCATCCTAAGTCGTGGCAAACACGCGCAACTATATCGATCTCTCAGGCGAACTGACGCTGCGCGATATCCGCTCGCGCTGCCGCAGGCTTTTGACGACCGAAAAACGCCTGGATCTGATCGTAGTCGACTACCTGCAGCTCATGCGCGGGTCCCGCGCTGCGCGCTCCAACGACGGGTCGCGTGAACGCGAAATCTCTGAAATCTCGCGCGGTCTCAAGACGCTGGCTAAGGAACTCAAAGTTCCGATCATCGCTCTGTCTCAATTGAATCGCGGCGTCGAATCCCGCCCCAACAAGCGCCCGATGCTCTCGGACTTGCGCGAATCCGGCGCCATCGAGCAAGACGCCGACTTGGTTTCGTTTATTTATCGCGACGAAGTGTATAACCCCGAGTCCGAGGACAAGGGCGTGGCCGAGCTCATCGTGGCTAAGCACCGCGCCGGCGAGACGGCGACAATCCGCCTGGCCTGGCTTGCGGAGTACACGCTGTTTGCAAATCTGAGCAACGATTCGCCGGGCGCTCCGATCGGGCCGCCAAGGTCGGATAAGGGCGAGATGGTGTTGTAAAGCAAGGTTTCGATTTCAGAATTCCGAGAGCCCTTCCCTTTACTGAATTGCGCCGACAGCGTATGAATCCCGCCATGAAATATATCTCTTTTTGGTTAATCGCTCTCGCAACGATTTCCTCTGCGTTTGCCCAAGATGGGGGCCTTAGCCAAGGTGTTGATGCCGGTTCAAAACGTCAAAGGAAGTGCCAGCTTATTCCATTTGCCCTAGGAACCGACTCGGAAAATACGCGCTCCGCTAACAACATTTACTATCGGGAAGGCGACTATCAGCAGGACTTGGCTTACCTCTCGGAATATCTCTTAACGGAAGATGCCGATTTTGATCATTGCCTCATGCTCATCTTCGAGTTGCCAGATTACTCGGAAGTCGTGATCGCTGACCTCTCGCGCATGAAAGACAAAAAAGGGGAAACCTACTTCGGTGGTTTTGTCTCCCATCGGATGCGTGAGGCAGACAAAAAAAGCTCTCCGAATTGCGCTCAGCTGAAATCACAGAAGCTGCTGGATCGGCTCGGATGCTATCGAGGCCCTTCTTACCAGAATGTGCAAGGAATGTGGCCAAATGACCCTAGCTTTGAAAACGCAGTAGGAAGCAGCTTGGACTACGTTCTGCAGATCTACGCCTCGAGCGATCGAGGCGCGGATAAGTTCATCGAGACCGCAGGGCTAGCCCAAGGCTTAGCGCAGCTGGAGGCCGGCATCTATGCGCCTTTTGGCCGTCTCAAGCGCGTGCTCATCAAGGCTTCGGGATATCGAGAGGATTTCACCCAGTCTTTATTCTGGAGCCAGACCGGTAAGCCTGATGCGGAGTCTTTGGAGATTGTGCGCGCTTCGGATTTCTTGCAGCAACGTGATTTGCTTTTCAATGAAGTCTACAACGGCTCGAGCATCGTTAAACGCTCGACCTTTCAGCGCCCGCGCTTCATTTATGGGCATAGCTACCTAATTGCGCGCTTGCGAGAGGATATGGCGAAAGCAGGTTTTTATTACGAGAACGACGCATGGAAGGCCAAGGAACAAGCGGACGCAGGAACGTCACAGTAAGAATTAAATCACGTACGCTCTAAACAGCCGGATCATGATCGTGAGCGTCACCAAGAAGACGACGACGGCATAAGCGCTAAACAGGCCGTAGGTCGCGGCTAAGAACATGTACCAATAGATCACGCCGATGTGGAAGATCGTGGCAAACACGAGCATCAGAGCGACCATGCTCAGCGTTCCGCCGGCAAGCAGCAGGGTATTCAGAATGCGGTCCCCTGGGCGCCTGCGTGCTCGAATCTGAGTCCACAGATAGCAAGGCGGCAGCAACATCAGGCATGCCAAGTAGCTGTTCTTGGCAAATGCGAGCGTCACGGTTAGCGCCAGCAGAGCCGAGTGAAGGGCCTGCCTGATCTCGTGGTACTCCTGCGACGTGTCTTCGCGAGCCGAGAAAACCTTGCGCAGCACGAGGTAGATCACTCCGATTCCGCCAAATACCAAGACGATGGCAAGCAGGTTAGGCGTGTAAAGAATCTTGGATTTTTGGGTGGCCGGAAACGTCTCGTAAAGCGTCACGACGTCCAATGCCGGCAACAACATCATGATCGCATAACCCAACACGAGAGAGCCCAGCATGATGCCGACTTTCTTGGCTTCGTTCCTAAGCACGGCAAGAATACGGATGCGCGAGGTGCGTTTGACCGTTCGGCTGAACTTGGTGAAGCAAAACGCCAGGAACGGCACGAAGAGCAGGATGTGGATGAGCAGGGCCCCGCCGCCCGTGATGTAGCGGTACTGGGTGATCTTCCAATAGTTGCCGTCACGAGGGTTTTCGGGAAGCGAAGGGAGAGCGTCGATCGAACGCACGGCGCGCTCCGCTCCTCGGCCGTAGGGAACAAACGACTCGGGGCGCATCGCCTCCACTCGGTCGTGATGCGTGTGATGGTAATGAGCCATCACGTAGCTGAAGTTATCGCTCTGGCCGACCCAGGTGAGAGTCGGAATACCTGCGGCCAAAAAGGCGCCATGGTCGCCCGGTGGGATTTGCATGGCCCGCTCTGCCCATTCGCCAAAGTGGATCATGTCCGTGACTTTTACGCCGCCTACGGACCTCAGCGAGTCCATGGCAATCTCGCGCAGCCACAGCGGCGTAAAGCCCTCCTTGAGCCCGTCGCAAAGCGTGAGGATCTTGGTTTGCTTCTCAGCCGTCACGAAATCGAAGTTCAAAGCCGCTACGATCTGATGCACGCGTGGGAACTGAGCGGCGAACGCTCGGGCGCCCCAAAACGCTCCAAACTCCTCGCTATCCGTGAGCAAGAAGATGACCGTGCGCTGGGTATTTTCCTTAGCCAGGACGCGCGCCATTTCCATCACCACGCCCACGCCTGAGGCGTTGTCCATCGCGCCTTCGACAGTGGTGTCAGTGATGTCGTAATGGGCCATCAAGACGATGATTTCGTTGGGAAAGGTCGTGCCTTTCTTCTCGGCGTAAACGTTCTCCAGATCCGTGTACTGCTTGCCGGCGATCACTTCGGAGAAGTGCATTCCCTTGGATTCGTAGCCCATTTTATTGAGCTCTTCTTTGATCCAGCGGCCGGCCTTCTTGCGCTGTTCGCTCCAGGTCACGCGGTTGGGGAATTTTTTGGACAGATCGCTCATGAAGCCAAATGCGCGATGAGCATCAAACTTAAAGGGCGCATCGCTGATCGGCAGTGATTCAATGCGTCGGATCGAGCTTACGAACACCAGAGCGATGAGCAAAGCGCATGCAAAAGCAGAGCGCGTGAGCACCTGAATCGACGAGAGTTCGGATAGTTTTTGTCGGATATTTCGGAGGCGCTTTCGTCGGCGATTCATCTGGTGAATTTCATCTTAAGGGTGTCTTACAGAAGCGTCCAGAGACAAGAGCGTTTGATTGACGGTTGACCCCTCCTTGGGTACGAACACGGGATTCAACTGGGCAGGGATTGCCGATTGTTTCAGTACGGAAATGCGTGGTCCAATGGAGAAGTGTGAATCATCATAGGGGAAAGTTTTTTTTCTCGCGCTTTCTCTCTCGAGAGAGCGGGTTTATTTGCGCTTCGCTCGCGCTCGGAATTTCCGCGTGCTCGCCTTCCGTTTTTTGGTCTGACGGCAAGGATCTCGAACTCGAAAACTCCAAGGGTTACCGACAGATCAATCCGAATTGCTCCAAGCTCAACCTCTCTACATCCACCGTTGATGCGCCGACTGCCAAGGCGATGGTTTCGTGCCTTAATTCCAACGGATCATTGGCCGAAGTCGCCAAGCTTTTTGATCGCTTAGAGAACAACGACCTGCAGAACATTTTGGACGTCGCAAATGAGTATACGCTCAATGACGCGGCGTCCCTTTTTCAGATCGAAAAGACCCTTCAAGACCTAACCGCCAAGGGCACGCTCGATGAGTCATTCGATCAGCTGGGCAAGCTGCTTGAGAACGAGGAATTCGTCAGCGCAAGCATCGCCTTGCTCAATGAGGGGTTGTTTCAAAAACCCGACGAATTGCTGGAGCCGGTGCCTAGGTTTTCGGAGATCGGCAGCTGGATCACGCGTCGATTGAGTCGTAGCTCCCGCTTGGAAGGCACCCAGCCCGTGAGCGCCAAGGCCAACCAAGACGTGCTTGCCGCACTTGAGATCCTTTCGAAAAAAGTCACCCCCGAGCTCATCACCAAGCTCATCGACTACGGCCTCTCGTTTGCGGGCGCCCGCTCCTTTGCGCAGGCTCAAGCCCAATTTAAGTGGCTGGATCCGCCCTTGGTTTGCGACCCCAATAGTGCGCTCTTTAGCGATACGCTTTGCCCGCTCAAGGGCTATACGGACGCGCTCCTGCAGTACACGCGCGAAACAGGACCTGACAAGAAAGTCGAAGCGGGCAAGGAGCTCATCGAGCGGCTGCTCGATGGGACTCTGTTCACGGCCCTGGACGAAATCGTAGGCATTTATCCTGACAATATTCGGGTCAATACCGCTCGCATCGCCTCGGTGATGGACGTGACACTGGCCAACGGGCAGGACGCTTTTGGCCGCGAGGTCAAAGCCGAGATCATGAACGCCATGACCTCGCTGTTTCACTACCTCAATGGCCCGATTCGATGCCTGGGGGGCTCCAAACAAGTTCCTAACGGCGTGATGTACGTTATGCGGGAGCTCACGCTTCAGAACACCGAGGACGCCGCCACCTACATTAAGAAGACCAATCCTCTGCTGCTTCAGGCGATGGACTCGTTTTGCGACTATCCCCCGCAGCTGGCGACTTTCTATCCCGTGTTTTCCAAGCTCGCCGATCGCATGGCGGTGCAGCCCGCAGCTGACCTGATCAAGTCGATGTTCCGCGTTCAGACGCGAACGGTCGATGCGACTGGCAACGTGGTGCTCAAGCGCCCCTTAGCTGACCTCATGGTGAGGCTGCTGTCGGACACAGGCGATGGGGACCGAACGGGCATGAAGCATCTCCTGCCGGTCATGTCGGCCATCAACGAAAAGAAGCGCGTTGATGTGCAAGGCAATGAGCGCAGCGTTTGGCAGGATCTGCTGCTCGTAACCAGCCTGATTCGGGTCGAAGACCGCGCGGAGATCCAAGACGCGATCCGGTTTATCGTCGCTTCGCGCGAGGAGTTGGGCGGTAAAAGCATTTACGACGTCATGACAGAAGCGGTGTCTAAGACGAGTCCGATGAATCTTTATCGCCTCGTCTACAGCTTGCGCCGGTACGTCAATCAAGATGAGCCGATTTTGGTCCCAGCGCTCACGACCCTGCGCTCAGGGTTGTATGTCAACGACGCCCATCCTTTATTGGACAACTTCAAGCGCATGGCGGGCAATGCCCGCAAGCACGAGAAGGCATTTAAAACGATCTTCAAGATCGCCGAGTATCCGGAGTTCAGAGAGGTCATCGGCATGGTCTCGCGCATGGCCAGGCGCGGAGACGGAAGGCTCAAAGACCTGCTCAACTCGGTGGTCTCGATTTTTCACAACTTTGCGCGTAAGGGGTATTCGCCGATCAGCCCCGACGTCGAGCCTCCTTACATTGTGAAGCGCCGGCACGACCTAGCTGCGGCGGACCTCGTGCCGTTTCCTAATTTGCCCGCTCCTAGCCAAGCGCGCCCAGAGTGCGCCCTTCTCAATCCAAGCATTCCGTTGTCTGACGTAACGGGGCCGCATTTCAAAGATCAGATGGATGCGATGCTGGCGTGCGTGAACTACGACGGCAAGTCGTACCAGAATGTCGTCGACGCGGTGGACTTCTTGCGCAACGAAGAAGACCTCCGACAATCGCAGCTACTTCGGTTTGCTCGTCGGCATGATTCAGGGCTTCAATCTGCCCAAGAGAACGCAGGCTTCTTGGTGGACAAATGGATTCAGGCCGTAGATGACGGCCCGTTCTTCATCATTCGCTCGTCGATCTTCTTTTTCTCCAAGCTTCCCGGAATGACCGGCCCCGGTGATGCAGCCTCTGTTTGACCTGGCAAGGCCCGTCGTCAACAGCGCGCTGCCTCCCGTGCATCGCTTGCTGGCTTACGGGGCGACTCTCATTCGGCGCGAAGACACGGTTGCTGCCGCTCAGTACGCGCTGGATCTCATGGATGTCGCCGTGCCTTCGGAGACCGGTGGTGGGTGCGGTCAGCCACCTGGAGCGCCACCTGCGGCGTCACCTTATGAACACCTGTGCTCAGGCCACCGCTGATTAACATCGATCCGGGACTTGTGGGTCGTTGGGTTCAGGGCCACGAATGTGAAATTGGCCTGCAATGTCGCCGTGTCGCCTGCTAAGCGCGATGCCCGCGTGCGCCGGATCCTAGAGGACTATCGCAACGCCGTGAACGACATCGAGCTGGTCAACGGCGATGCCGCCGCAGCTACCCCTTTGCGGTATTTAAGGATCGCCTCGAGCCGGTGCTCGACAAAGCCTCCGATCCTGCCCAGTCGGATATCAATCGCCCGCTCGTGGACGGAATGCTCAACGTGATGAAGTACTTCACGCTTAAGCCCGGCCAGAAGGTCAATAAGACTCAGCACTACACTCGCGACTATCTCATTCGCTGGCTGCATGAGCGCTCCAACGACCCGAAGCTCATTAAGTTCTTCTATAAGGATGAGACTCGACCGCGCGTGCGCGTGGTCAACAGCTTGGATCGCCTGGATCTTGTGCTCACCGAAGCGGCCCGCACGCCCGATCCGTTCACGGGCGATAACTTGGCGTTTAAGTTCCTGGTGCAAATGGGCGAGGCCTGGGGCGACGAAGAGCCATCGGCTTGGCCTGACGCGATTCGCGCTAAGTACGAAAAAGACCCTAGCCCCAAGAACTATCCTAAAACCTTAAGGCAAGCGGTCACGGAGATGATTCAAACACTCTCGGGCTTCGAGGCGCTTACCGGATACCCCAATCGCCCATACTGCCCTCGAGCCTCAGATGTTCCCGCGGATATTGAAGTAGGAAACGGATCCCAGGGAATTCCTCTAGCTGTCACGTTCGATCAAAAAACGGGCGTGTACAACATGAGGCAGGTGTTTGGCGTGCTACTTGAGAACCTACCCGGAAGCGGAAGCCAGATGGACGGTGGACTCAAGGTGCTGCGCGACCTGTTTTTTGAGCTCTACTACAGCACGCCCCCGGACAAGAGATGCAATGGGGATTCCCGTTGCTTCAAAGACAAGACCAAGGAGAGCAACAATCTCTGGGTTATCCTAAGAACCGTCGAAATGGGCCTTACGCGCAATATCGGCAGGCTCATGGCAGGCACCGATATCAACGATCCGACGTTTAAGGACTTCTTCGATACGCTGGTTGATGGCGTGCTTTCGCCCGATCTCAGCCCAGTCGTTAAGACCCTCATTTCCAAGAACAAGGGTGGACGCGAAGTCTTCTGGAAGGTGCTTGAGCAGATCTTCCAGCTCATTGACGCGGGGGATGGAATCGACCTGCAAGGGCCTTACCTCGAAGAATGGAAGAAAACCCCCAACTATCAGCGAGCTGCATTGATGGCGGGTTGGCGGCGTGATTTGATGAGACTCAAGCAGATGGTGTTTTACACGATGAGCCTCCCGCCTGAAGTGAATCGCAACCTACCTGATGGCGTACCGCGCGACACGATTCCTAAGTTCATGGCGATGCTCAGGCCCTTGATTGAGGGCAATACGGAGTACTTCTCCCAGCATGCCGACAAGATCGATTCCTTGCTCCGTTCGCGAGCCGCGTCGCTGATGTCGAGAGCCATGTACGAGGATCGCACCAAGCCTGAGGGCAAGCGCGCGTTTGCGAGCTTGTTTAGGGATCTCGTTTCGGAGCCTTCGCGCGGAAACGATGCCATGTCGATCTTCAAGGCCATTGATGCTGACTCGACGGCCAAGGACTCGTTTTCGGAGTTCACTGACCGCGTGGATGCGCTCAAACAAAGGGCCGATTATTGCTCCTTGGATATGAGCGGCATTTCAAAGGACATCCTGAATTTCATGGCAGGCAAGGACCCCACCCCACTGGGCAAGCAGACCGCGGCACAACTCAGGGCTGCGTTGGCCAGTACGCTTGAGCGGGGAGATATCGAAGAGATGCTGAGGCTTGCAGCCCGCGACCCCGAAAAACTTTTTAAGGTCTTAGAGACGATCGCCCACTACAGCGACACACGTGGGGATCTGTGGCAGTTCACGCAGTTGGCGCGTCGCGCCCTTTCCGAGGTTCACTGATCGGGACCTCAAGGATATATACGGATCTATGCCCACCTTGGACGTGCAGTCACTGACGGATGAAATCAAGAAGCGCAGTCAATTCGTGGACTCGATCCTCACGGAGACCTCTAAGGTCATCGTGGGTCAGCGGGTCTTGATTGAGCGACTGTTGCTCGCGCTCTTATGCGACGGGCACGTTTTGCTAGAAGGCCTGCCGGGGCTAGCCAAAACGCTCACGATTAAGACTTTGGCTGACGCGATTGAAGCGGACTTCAAGCGAATCCAATTCACGCCCGATTTGCTGCCCGCCGATCTCGTGGGCACGATGATCTACAACCAAAAGACCGGTGACTTCGTTCCTAAAAAGGGTCCGATTTTCACTAACTTGGTGCTAGCTGACGAAATCAACCGCGCTCCCGCCAAAGTGCAAAGTGCTCTGCTCGAAGCCATGGGCGAACATCAAGTCACCATCGGCGAGACGACTTACCCGATGTCCGATCCATTTTGCGTGCTGGCGACGCAAAATCCGATTGAGCAGGAAGGCACTTATACGCTTCCCGAAGCTCAGCTGGATCGTTTCTTGTTTAAGGTCCGCGTTGGATACCCTTCGTTAGTTGAGGAAAAAGGCATCTTAGATCGCATGTCAGGGGTCGAGGCACCTAAGGCACAGAAGGTCTGCCATCCTAAAATGATCCTAGAGGGTCGCAAGCTCTGCTCGCAGATCTACATGGATGAGAAGCTCAAGGATTACATCTTGGCCATCGTCTTTGCGTCGCGCTTCCCCGAGAAGCTGGGGCTTAGCGACCTCAAACGACAGATCCAAGTCGGGGCTTCGCCGCGCGCCACCCTGGCGCTTGCGCGCGCTAGTCGGGCTAACGCGTTTATTCGGCACCGCGGGTTTGTCACGCCTGAGGACGTGAAGTCCATCGCGTATGATGTTTTGAGACATCGCATTTTGGTTACGTTCGAGGCCGAGGCCGAAGGCATCGACAGCGAACAGATCGTTAAAAAGATTTTGGAGCGAGTGGAAGTCCCTTAGAGCCATGTTGAGCGAAGAGCTCCTCCAGAAGGTCCGTCAGATTGAGATCAGCTCGCGCCGCTGGGTCGACGACGTGTTGGCTGGATCCTTCAAAAGCCAGTTCAAGGGCCAAGGCGTCCAGTTCTCCGAGCATCGCGAGTACATCCCCGGCGACGATGTCAGGCATATCGATTGGAAAGTCTCCGCGCGCGCGCGCGATTTCGTGATTCGTAAATACGAAGAAGAGCGTGAGCGCATCGTCATGCTCGCGCTGGATCTTTCGGGCTCGGAGTACTTTGGAAGCCAAGGAAAGTCCAAGAACGAGGTTGCCGCCGAGCTGGCCGCGCTCATCGCGATGGCAGCAAACCGCACGGGGGATCGAGTAGGCGCGATCTTCTTTGCCGGCGAAGTCGAGAAAGTTATTCCGCCAGCTAAGGGTCGCTCTCACATTTTGCGACTCGTGGAGTCGGTTCTTTCGTTTGAGCCCAGGACCAAGGGCACGGATTTAGCGGCGGCACTCAAATCCGTGGATCGCGTGATGAAGCATCGGGGGATGGTCTTTGTCGTTTCGGATCTATTGGCCGAGAACTTCGGCTTGGAGCTCAAGCGCTTAGGCCGGAAGCACGACCTCACGCTTTTGCAGGTACGCGATCGACGCGAAAAAGACCTGGAACTGGCTTCGGCAGTTTGGGCCGAGGACCCTGAGACGGGAGAAGAGTTTTTGTTTGATCCGCGTTCGCCGCGGTTCAAGAAGTGGTGGAAGCAATGGAGCGAGCAGCAGGAGCGACAGATCAAGGAGCTTGCGGGCCAGGGTCACGTCGATCGGCTGATCGTCAGTGGAAACGAGGATTATGCGGGCGCATTGGTTAGTTTTTTTCGCAAGCGCGCTTTGCGCCGCCGCTAGCCCCGCGTGGGCAGAGGTGCGCGCCAAAGTAGGCGACTTGCTCGTGCCGGACACGAGCAAGTCGACGCAGGGCATGCGGTTTTCGCTGCCTCAAGGCACTCCATCGCCTACGCCCGAAGAAGAAGGTAAACGCGTTTGGAAGGTTCTGCCCGAGCGCGGAGTGCTCTTCATTCGACCCGGCAGCGGTACCGTGCCTTCGCTCGAAATAAGCGATGCGCAGGGCGCGGTCGTGGCGCACACGCCAGAGATTCCCGTGGTGGTCGAAGCGGTGATCGATCCCAAGGACCCAAACGCGAAGAAAAAAGCGGAGATGCTGGGCCCTGAAGTCGTCGGAATGCCTTTATGGGCACTGCTGCTTTCGGTTCTGCTTGCGCTGGCTGTCGTAGGGGCTCTGTTTTTTGGAGTGCGACGCTGGCTCAAGATGCGCCGCGATCGAATAGCCAACCGAGCTAAGCCTGAGATCATGATCAGCGAAGATCAGAAGGCGCTTAGGGAGATCCGGCTGCTTCGGGGCGCCAAGATGTGGGAGGACCGCAAGACCAAGGCCCACTACTTTAGAGTCTCAGCCGTCATGAAGACTTACATCGCCGAGCGATTTGCGATCGACGCCGAAGAGCTCGCCACCTCGGAGCTTTTGATAGAGCTGAGCGCGAAGGAGCCTGCGACGACTCGAGGCTCGATGAGCTAGAAGGTCTTTTTTCGATCTTGGATCGGGTCAAGTTCACGGATTTCAACCCCTCGGCAGGCGAGCCGGAGGAGATATTGGATCGCGCTGAGAAGTGGGTCAAAAAAGACGATGCGACTTAAGCAGGTCGTGGCGTCCCGCCCCCGACAGGAGGCCAAGCCCATGACCAACCTACGGCTTGCGCATTGGCCGGTGCTGCTCGCGGGTCTTTTGGTCGTGGCTGCTTGGCGTTGGATCAAGCGACGCAATCAGCCTGCGCGCGTGAAGATTCCGATTCCGGTGCCTAAAGAGCTTCGAAGGCGATCCAGCGCGTCTTGGATCTTGATCATGCAGATTGCAGCCCTGCTTTGCCTGCTTGTCGCTTTAGCGCGCCCACAAAACTCTCATCGCTTGGTCGAGCGAAATGTCGCGGGCGTGGATATCATGCTCGTGCTCGATCTCTCGCTGAGTATGCAGATCGAGGATCTCTCAGAGCGCTCGCGTATCGACGTGGCCAAAGACGTGATGGACCGATTTGTACGGGGACGCGAAAACGATCGCATCGGGCTTGTCGTGTTCAGCGGCGAACCCTTAACTCTGGCACCACCTACGCTTGATTACGGTTTGGTTCGAAAGTCCCTATCGGATTCGTTCCTAGGAATGCTGCGTGACGGAACGGCCATCGGCGACGGCTTGTCTGTCGCGGTCAATCACCTGCGCGAGTCCAAGGCCAAAAGCCGGGTCGTGATTTTGCTGACCGACGGCGAGAACAACGTGGGCCAGGTCGATCCCGCTACGGCAGGAGAGATCGCCGCAGGCTACGGAATCAAGGTCTACAGCATCGCAGTGGGTCGCGAGGGTCGAGTAAGGCTCCCCATCAAGCAAAAGGGACTCTTTGGAACAACCACCGTCTACCAGTACTTTGACAATCAGCTCAATCCTGACTTGCTTCAGCAAATCGCTAAGGTGACTCAGGGAAAATTCTATCGCGTCACGGATGAGTCGGCGCTTAAGGAAGTTTTCTCGGAGATCAATAAACTCGAGAAAACGGACATCAAGAGCAACGAGAAGATCCATTACGAAGAGAACTTCGCTCCCTGGATCTTGGCAGCCTTGCTGATCTTGATCTTCTCTCAGGTTGCCGAACGCTTGATCTGGAGGACCCTCACATGACCTGGGGCGATCCCTTTGCGTTCAAATGGCTGCTATTCGTTCCCGCGATCCTGCTTTTTTTGATGTGGGACGAGAGGCGCCGCACGGGGGCACAGCGCCGATTTGCAGATCCCTCTTTTTGGAAACTTATCGCGCCTCGCTGGATTCCTGGCCGTCGTAGCCTCAAGCTGGGCTTGCTGGCCGGCTCGGCAGTCTTTGCAATCATTGCTTTGGCTCGTCCGCAATGGGGAGAGCGCGAAGAAGTATTCAAGGTCACGGGTTTGGACATTATGGTCGTGCTCGATTTGTCCCAGAGCATGGAGGCCCAGGATATGGCGCCTTCGCGACTGGCTAAGTCCAAGCACTGGATCCGAAGCTTAGCCGAGCGTGTCCAAGGCGATCGCTTAGGTTTGATCGGCTTTGCGGGCAGCGCTCACGTCGTGGTGCCGCTGACTTTGGATACCGCGTTTTTCATGGACCAGGTTTCGATCGTGTCTCCCCGCCTTCCGCTCAATCAGGGGACGGATATCGGGTTAGGCATGCAAGTCGCGCTAAGCGCTCTGGAGCGCGGAGCTGAGACTCCGCCTGAGGGCTCGGGCGCGCAAAGCAAAAGCTCGCAAGCCATTGTGCTCATCACCGACGGAGAGGATCACGAAGGGCAAGCGCTTCCGGCGGCCGATGAGATTCGGAAAAAGGGAATTCAGCTTTTTGTCGTGGGTATCGGCACCGAGCGCGGCGCACCCATCCCGGTAAGAGACACGGGTGGGAGCATCCTGAACTACAAAAAAGACTCATCAGGTCAGCTCGTGACTTCGCGCTTTGAGCCTAAGACTTTGCTTACGTTGGCTCAGCGAGCGGGTGGAAAATACTACTTCCTCAGCGAGAGCGAGTCGGAGGTAGCTGACGTGTTTGGCGAGCTCGGAGGTGTTCAGCGAGGCGAACTGGCGGAGCGGCGCGTGGTGGTCAAGGAAGAGCGCTTTCAATTCCCTTTAGCCATCTCGGTACTCCTGTTCTTGATTCAGCTCCTCATGCCCCTGTCTTCGGCGGTTAGGAAAAAAGCCACCGGCGTGGTCTCTGTAGCCCTGCTTGCCTTGTTCCTTGCTCCGACGCCCTCGTGGGCTGGGCGCGCTGGAACGTGGGGGGCATACGAGCGGACTCAAAAGGGCCTAAAGAGCCTGGAATCCGATCATGCGGCTGAGGCTCAAGAGGAGTTTGAACAAGCGTTGGCTTTGGAGCCAGGCTCCGCGGCTTTGAATTTCAATCCGGGCATAGCATCAGCGAAGCGAGGCGAATGGAAGGACGCGGCTCAAAGTTTCGGGCGAGCTGCTGAGCAGGCTCGCGAGAAAAAAGATCCGGCGCTCGAGTCCAGAGCGTTCTTTAACAAAGCCTATTCGCATCAGGAGATGGGACAGACCGATGAGGCGGCTAACGCCTATCAAGAGGCTATTCAATCGGCCAAATCCGCAAAGGATGCACAGCTTGAGGCGCGAGCGCGAAAAAACCTGCAGCTTCTGTTTGATGTTCAGGAGCAAGAAAAGCAGAAGCAAAAACAGCAAGAACAGCAACAACGCGATCAGCAGCAGCAGGATCAACAATCTCAAAGCCAAAACGGCAAGGACGATAAGCAGAAGGACTCCAAAGACAAGAAAGATCCCAAAGATCAGTCTGGTGATGGCAAGGATTCAAAAGACCAGTCCGATCAAAAGAACCAAGGCAAAGACAAGAACCAATCTCAGCATGTGACGGGTCGCAAGGAGTTTAAGTCGCAGATCTATTCCCAGGAAGACGCGGAGAGGGTATTGCAAGAGTTGGCCAATAAGGAAAAACAGCTTCAAGAGAAGGTTAAGTCCCGATCCGGGAAGTCAGGGAGCCGCACGCGTGAGGATTGGTAAGCAGGCCTTCGCACTACTGGTTTTGGTAACTGCCCCGCTCACCGCTTGGGCCGAGACGGAGTTCACCGCTACGGTCGATCAAAGTCAGGTCTCTCAAGATGAGTCCGTGGTTCTTAAGCTTACCGTTTCTGCAGATCATTCCTTTAGATCGGATCGCCTTGTTTTTTCCGCGCCTGACTTCGAAGAGGTTAATCGCTACTCTCAAAATAGCCATTCCTCTCAGCTCATCAATGGCCAGCTCTCGTCGACCATAGCGCAGACGATGAGCGTCGTGCTCAGGCCCTTGAAGCAAGGAAGCCTGAAGATCTCGAACATCAGCGTCGAAGTAGACGGCGCACACATGACCGCGCAACCCTTGGAAATCCAGGTCGTGGCCGCCGGAAGCGGGGGCGCTCAGTCGCGTGTTTACGGGCAGGGCAATCAAGGCGGAGGACTGCGAAGTGGTCGTGCGGGTACAGGGGCTCCTGTCTTCATGAAGGCGGAGTTGAACAAGAGCCGCGTCTATAAAGGCGAGCAAGTGATCGTGAGCTACTACCTTTATTCGCGAACCCGTATCTTGAGTGTCAATCCAGACAGAGGACCGAACTTCAAGGATTTCATCAAGGATGAGCTCGAGATGCCGCTTTACCAGAACCTGCGCGCCAGCTGCGAGCGCGTGGTATTTGGCGGCGCTCCGTATGAGCGATGCCTCTTGCTGCGGTACGCGCTCTATCCGCTCAAGACGGGGAAGCTTTCGGTGGATCGCTTAGCCTTGAAGTTCCAATACTACTCGCAAAACTTCCAAGACGATGACGAGGATTTCTCGATCAATAGTTTCTTTCAGCGCATGGCTGCGCGCGGGAAACGTCTTGCGCAGCGAACCCGTGGATTTGACGGTCGATCCGCTTCCGGACAGACGGAAAACCCCATCTCGTTACGGCGGCGGGAGATTTCCAAGTGACCTCGGCTGCGGACAAGACTCAGGTCAAAACCAACGAAGCGCTGAACCTGGTCGTCAAGATCGAGGGGCGCGGCAATGTGAGCGCCATCGGTGAGCCTCGAGTAGCTTGGCCTGCGGGCGTCGAAGTGTACGACACCAAGTCCAAGTCCAATACCGGGCGAGCCGGCGTAGGCGAAAAGCTTTTTGAGTACGTCCTGATTCCTCAACCCGGGAAGCGTTTCAGGTTCCTTCGATCGAGTTCTCGTTCTGATCCCGTGAAACGTATTTACTACCTCGAAAGACCGGAGCCTCTGACGCTGCAAGCTCCGGCGAGCGACAGGGCGATGCCCAATGCTCAGACTTTCTATCCGGGCGGCGTGAGGCCGCAGGTAGCGCCTAACCAGCCGGGAAGCTCGGATCAGCCAGCGTGCTCAATTCGCTTGATGATGCGCTCAAGGGTAGCTCCTCGGGTAAAGGGCTGGTGGTTTTGGGTTCGATCGCTTGGATTTTAGGCGGCTTAGGGTTGATCGGCGCTTTAGGCTTTGGCCCGGCGGCTTTGCAGAGGCGCAAAAAGGGCGCGGCTTCGCGTACCAGCGCCTCGTCCGAAGCGAAAGCGCTACGCGATCGCGTGGCGCGCGCGAAGTTTCCTCAGGACGCTTCGGTTGAGGATCTGGAAAGAGCCTACGAGAAGCTTTCGAGTGCGATCTTCCAAGTACTGGATGTGGAGTATGGGATTTCCTCTCGCGCCCTTTCGCGAAGGGATCTGGCTCGGATCCTTCTAGAGGAAAAGAGCATGCGCTCCGAACTCTGGGAGTCTTCGGTACGCAGGTTCGCCAGGGGACTTTCGTTTCGCCCTCGCGTTCCTTTGCCAGACCGTGGATCAGGCTAAGAGCACGTTTGCGCGATGGCGGAAGAGACTCTCAAGGTCATTGATGGCTCTCCAAGCTGAGATGTCACCCTGTTTGGTCCCTCATTACCCAAATCAAACCGCGTGGCACCTTCAAATAGATGGGACTTTCCGGGCTCGTGACTCGATCTGCCCTTGATAGATCTTCAGCTCCCCACTTTGAGCATCATCCATGCATGGATCGGCTTAGCTAGAGCTGCGAACAACAGATTGTTGAGCAGGATCTTGACGTGAATCCACTTCCGCTGCGCTCTTGCTCCGTATCGCCGGAATCCACCCGTTTGGCTTTGGGGCCAACGTCCTGAGCCTCGAGAGGGCTAGCATCCGAAAGGGAATTTCTTTGCCCTCTTTCAGTTCCGCAAGCCGAGCGCGCAAAAAACGACCCATGTCTGGTCCAAGCACCAGGGGCGAGTCAGCCTGAGCTTCTTCGTTTCGTTCGGTCTTTCCTTCGGCGCTTCGTTCAATCCGGATCTTGTCATCACTCACCTCGACGCGTGCGTGGATTTTGACGTCCGGTCGATCTGAGACGTAAACCGAGGGCTTGCCTTCTTTGAACTCAACGTCTTGGTTTGAAGTGAGTTCCCCCTGGTGGGTTCGAGACTCGGCGTGAACGCGCAATGGCCGCCCATCCGTGCCCGCATCCCATTCCTGCGTTAACACGGAGTATAAAGGATGGGGTCTTGGAGCGCCTGCGACGGAGAGCCTTGGCGAAACGCTGCCTTTTCTCTGGGTTAGCGCTCACCTGGGGCAGCGGAGAGGGTCAGAAGGGAGAGGATCACGAGTGCGAGTGCATGGGTCGATAATACAAAGCCGATCTTGAATTCACTGGGGCTTTTCCGCTAAGATCCCTCTCCATAGGGATCGGCATGGCGCCGAACCCTCATTTGAAAACCAGGGAGATTCCATGAACACAGGCACGGGCGCACGCGCGCGTTTTGAAGCGATCCACGAAGTCAGTTTGCGTAATCCACGCAGGATCGATCCGCAGCGCGACGAGCAAGGCAAGCGATTGCGTGTCTCGGACTTCTTCGGAGCCAACATCTTCGATCTCCCTAAAATGAAAGACAAGCTAGCCCGCGACGTTTACGACAAGCTCGTCGAAGCCATCGAAAGCGGCAAGACGCTTGATGGCAGCATCGCAGCCCCGGTAGCGTTGGCTATCAAGGATTGGGCGCTTTCTCGCGGCGTCACCCATTTCTGCCACTGGTTTCAGCCTCAGACCGGAAGCACGGCTGAGAAGCACGACGCGTTTCTGACTTTTGACGACAACGGCAAGGCCGTTGAGAAGTTCAGCGCTTCGCAGCTCATTCAGTCCGAGCCTGACGCGTCGAGCTTTCCTTCGGGTGGCATGCGCACGACGTTTGAGGCGCGCGGCTATACGGCATGGGATCCCTCTAGCCCCGTGTTTATCGTCGAGCATGCCAACGGAAAGACGCGCTGTATTCCTTCGGTGTTCATCAGCTATCACGGCGATGCGCTAGACGAAAAAACAGCTCTGCTCAAGAGCACGGAGATCCTGTCTGATAGGGCAGCAGCTCTTCTTAAACTGATTGGATATAACGGCGTGGGTCGCGTGGTTCCGACCCTAGGCGCTGAGCAAGAGTACTTCTTGATCGATCGCGCGTTTTATCTTTTGAGGCCTGATCTCGTGATGACGGGAAGAGCAGCACTGGGCGGACGAGCGCTCCCCAGGGCCAGCAGTTAGAGGATCCATTATTTCCGGAAGCATCCTCGCGCGTACAGGCGTTCGAAAGCTACAAGCAAGGCGAAATGGAAGTCAGGCTCTACAAGCAGGGTGCCCGTAAAACCCGCTTCCTCTAACGAAAGTGGCTCCCTCGCAGTTTGAGACGGCTCTCTATCTTCGAAGATGCCAATATCGCTACCGACCACAACCAGCTGACGTGGAAACCCTGCGCAAAGTGGCCCAGCGCCATAACTTCGCAGTGCTTCTTCACGAAAAACCCTTTGCAGGCATTAATGGAAGCGGAAAGCACTGCAACTGGTCCATGAAGGTTTCGGCCGCTGGCACAGACTTGGATGGCGACAATCTTTTGGATCCGGGTAAGACGCCGCAATCCAATTTGCGTTTCTTGCTTTCGTTAGTCGCAGTTCTGAGAGGCGTGCATAAGCACGCAGGGCTGCTTCGAGCGGGCATCGCGTCTTCCGGAAATGATCATCGCTTGGGAGCGAACGAAGCGCCCCCCGCGATCATCTCCGTATTCTTGGGCGACCTACTCAACCGCATCTTAAACGAGATCGAAAAAGGCGCTGCGAGCGAAGCTTCGCCCGAAGCGGCCCTGCTGCGCTTAGGCGTGAGTAAGCTGCCCGAGGTCATGAAGGACAACACGGATCGCAACCGGACGTCTCCGTTTGCGTTCACTGGAAACAAGTTTGAGTTCCGAGCCGTAGGCGCATCGGCTTCAACAGCGTTTCCTGTAACGCTGCTCAATGCCGCGGTTGCCGACGGATTTGAATACGTGACGACTGAGATCGAAAAACGCGTCAAAGCAGGCAAGAAAGTAGATGCGGCGGCCCTTGAGGTCATCAAGGAGTTGGCGCGCGATACCAAGGCCATTCGCTTTGAAGGCAACGGCTACTCGGATGAGTGGGTGAAGGACGCCGAGAAGCGCGGACTTCCTAATCTGCGCAAAACACCTGAGGCCTTGCATGCCATGGTCGGGGCTGAGGCCAAGTCCATGCTCACGCGCTTGGGAGTGTTCTCGGATGCCGAACTTCAGTCGCGTTTTCATGTGAGGATTGAGCGTTACATCAAGAATCTGCTTATCGAAGTGGATACGCTCAAGAGATGGTCGATACGCAGGTGCTTCCTGCGGCGTTTGGTTACTTGGGTGATTTGGCTCGAGGCGCGCAAGCGGTGAAGGAAATCGCTGGCATCACACCTCAGGCGGCCGACGTGAAGAAACTCGCGACCCTGACTCAGGATCTCCAGAAAAAGCGCATCACTCTAGATGCGCTCATGCAGACGTTCGAAAAAGCCTCCAACGACGAGCAGAAGGCGGAGCTCCTGGCTCGCGACGTCGCCCCGGCGATGATCGAGGTGAGAGGGATCTGCGACGAGATCGAGGCATCCGTAGCGGACGATGCCTGGCCGATGCCTAAGTACCGAGAGATGCTGTTTTTGGGATAAATACGGTGGGCCGAGGCAGTGGTCTCGGCCCACTATCCTTCTCATAGGCGAAGTGCTTTTCTGCATGAGCAAATCCTCAAAAGGGGGGCTTATGCAGAAACACTCAGACGGAAAATTCAAGATCCTGTGGGCAGTCGATCCCTTTTCTCGAGATGGCGCGTCAAAAAGAAAGATCTTAAAAACCGCCGCAGCAAGCATTCGAGCCTTGTCCAAGGATCAGCCCACCCAGATCTACCCAGTTTACGTTTGGACGACGCTGCCTTGGGAAGTCGCATTTGAGAGCGACCTGAGATTTTCTCAACGGATGCAATCCAAAGGACAGATGGTCTTGGATAGGGCCCTTGCCCAGTTCAAGCTCACCGGAGTGCATCCGCTCAAGATCCTTCCTCGCTACTCCGATGCCCAACGCGAGGCCGCGCATGAAGTAATCGAATACGCCAAACGCATCGAAGCTCAGGTGATCGTCGTCTCGAGCCATGGGCGCACGGGGGTTTCCAGGTGGTTGCTTGGAAGTTTCGCCGAAGTGCTGACTTTGTACGCGCAGATTCCCTTATTGATCGTGCATCCCTCGTGGAAGGCCGCCCCTAGCTTCAAGAGAATTCTTTTTCCGACAGATTTCTCGGAGCGTTCCCATGAGGTGTTTGAGGGGGTTCTTGAGTTCGCTCAGGTGCGAAAGAGCCAGATCACGTTGTTTCACAAATCAGGAAGCATCGGCTATCCGGCTTTTGATTTCGAGCCCGCGTTTCATGCGGCATTCTCCAAGGCGGTTACCCAGGAGGTGGCCGCTCACCGAAAGACGGCAAGGCTCTGGGCCGAGAGAGCTCGCGATCGGGGAATCAAGGTTCGGACTTTTTTTGATGAGGGCTCGCTCGATTCAGTGGCCCAAGCGATCCTCCGGTACTCGGAGGCAACCGACAGCATGATCGCGATGGCTTCTCGAAGCGGCCCTGTTTCGGCGGTCTTGCTTGGAAGCACGACGCGACAAGTGGTGCGGCGTTCGGAGAACCCTGTTTGGGTGATTCATCCTAAGGAGCACGAGCAAACGCATCTGAAGCTGCATCCCGGTTGGGAGCACGCGGCTTAGTACTAAGCTTTGAATGTTCATGTGTCTTGCTCACGAGGATCGAAGTCATTGACAGCGCCTCGTGGCAATTTACAGTGCTGACATTTTCGAATGAAAGCCGGGGCGCTCAACGTAAAGAGATGCCCTCGAAAGTAAGATCTCTGACAACGAGGACAGGGAAAGGTCGCGTATTTATAGCTCAACCAGACCATGCAGGTTGCCCAACAAAAAAACAGACTGAGCCCAAACCACAGAGGCGCCTTTCCGAAGAGCCGTTCAAACCCAAGCATTAAGCCCGCCATCACGGGAAGATAGGTCAAGAACATCAGCCACCGCGCCCAGATCATGCGCCTGAGCTTGGCCCATTCGGAAGCGTAAGGCGTTCGATCCGGAAAGGGATTCGTCGCTCTAGCGCTCATGCAAGTACACCTGCAATCCGAGTGTTGGGGCCATCCAAAGGTAGAGGAGAGCAAGGAGCCTAGCGCTCTCAAAGCGAGCTGGGACCCAATGTCCCCAAACTGCCCAGGCCGCAAGTCCCGCAGCCAGTGCGCCAGCTAGCAGCTTCGCGTGCTTCCAAGGCTTCTTTGGGTTTAAGATCCGTTCGCGTCGCCTGCGATAGGAGGCTTCAAACCAAGAAACCGTGGCTATCCGAAGCGATACTCCCATCTGTCGCGCTTCCGTCCATCGGAGTAAAAAGAACCCGACTCCCCATAAAAACGGCAGCTGAAAGATCGCCATGCCGAACCAAAACGAGAAGGAGCTTTTAGATCCTGGATTAGACGCGGGAACCATCAGACCAAGCCACGCTCCCGCACCCGACAGCAATGCGCAGAAGAAAACCATCGCAACGAGAACCCTAAAGCCCGAACCGGTTTGGATCATTTTTGCGAAGGGTGGGTCCTGTAGACGAGCTTGAAGGTGGCTCTCGGTCAGTTTTTTATAAAGAAGATCTAGGTAGGCTCTCCCAGATATCTTTGCTTCGCGCCAAATTTGGAGGCGCTGCCGTATCCAAAGAATGGCGGCTAGAGCGATAAGAACCGAAATGAGCCGCAAGGGGCGAAAGTCATCCTCTGGTCGATCGAGCCTTCTGACGAACCATGCGCCGTAAGCCAGCACTGAGAAAAAAGGAAGCGTGTACAGCTCGGATGCGATCAGCGCCCAGCGCTTTCCTCGAGTAAAGGAAGGGGTCATTATCGCCGTTTACTAATTTCCCATCACGTTTTCGCGGAAGCGCTCAAACGTCGTGGCGTTGCCCGTGCGCCTGGCGATCCACTCAGCGCGTTTCATCGCGCGGCGGATGCTGACCATGAGCAAGGCCGCGGGAAGGTCCTGCAAAAGCACCTGGACCCAAGGCTTATCGGGGCTCGCTTCCGCTCGCGGTTCAGCGCGCCTAGGTTCGGCAGCGGGTTTGGCTGCTTCGCGCTTGGGGCTTACAGCTGCCTTAGGCGAGGGCGAGGCGACTTTTTTCGCTGCCGCCTTTTCAAAAGGATTTCTTCCCATTCGACCTGAGGGTTTTTTCTTTTTGCTCATGCGCTACCTCCCGTGGCTGGAATGCTTGCTTCCATTCGACGCGCAAGCTCGCGCGCCGCTAGCTCGTATTCGGCAGCGGCCTTGGACTTGCGATCATACGACCAGATGGATTGTCCGTGGCCCGTGCTCTCGGCTACGGCCGTGTTCTCCGAGATTGAGATCTCCCAAAGCAGTTCGCCCAGGGCCTCGCGCAGGGTACCTAGCACTTCGCCAGAGAGCTTGCGGCGGGATTGGACCTGGGTAGGCATGACGCCTACGATTTTTAAGCGGGGGTTGAAGCGTGCGCGCAGATCCTCGACGCTGGCTCGGATCTTGACGATGCCTTCCATTCCAAAAAACTCGAGCTGCGCTGGGATCAAAAGCCCGTCGCTGGCTACCAGCGCATTGATCGTCAGCAGCGAGAGCGCCGGAGGCGTATCGATCAAAATAAAATCATAGCGATCGCGAATGCGGTCCATGAAGCGCGAGAGAACGACTTCGCGATCCGGTCGGCTCATCAGAAAATAGTCGATGCCCGAGAGGCCGCCTTCGGAGGCGATGAGGTCCACTCCGCTCTCTGTTTGGCAAATCAGCTCAGAGACGGTCGCGTCATCCCAGGGGCGCTTAGAAAGGTAGATCTCATCGAGCGTTCGGGCGGGCTGATCCACGCCGAAATAGCTCGTGAGATTAGCCTGCGGGTCGCTATCGATGGCCAAGACCTTAAAGCCCATATTCTTGAGGGCGACGGCCAAGTTCATGGTGGAGGTGGTTTTTCCGACCCCGCCCTTTTGGTTTGCTAGCGTAAT
>JBGAWT010000272.1:0-3379 GCA_044227445.1 Bdellovibrionia bacterium
TCATGGGGCAAGTCTCCATGTCCACGCTCGGTGGTCCGATCATGATCGGAAAGCTTGCGGGCGAAGCCTTGGGCATCGGCCTACATGAGTTCTTAAGCCGCATGGCCGTATTCTCCGTGGGCTTGGGCGTGCTCAATGTGCTTCCGATTCCTGTGCTCGATGGCGGGCATATCCTATTGCTTGCTGTGGAGCGCATCCGGCGCCGTCCGCTGAGCCTCAAGCAAATGCTTGTTGTGCAGTACATGGGTCTAGCGTTAATCCTCGGCCTCATGGTTGTCGTCTTTAGTAATGACCTGAGCCGGCTATGAGGCTGATTGCTTGGGACAGCTCTTCTAAAACAGGCTCCATCGGAGCTCTGGAGTGGGAACCCGCGGGCGTGAGCCCGCGTTCGGACGGACCCACGCTCGTATCCGAATGGACATTGAGCCTTGAGGCCTCGCATTCGGATCGCCTGCTTTGGGCCGTTCACCAGATGCTTGAAGCCTCTCGATGGCCGCTCTCAAGCATCGATTACATCGGCGTAGGCGTGGGGCCCGGAAGCTTTACTGGGCTTAGGATCGGCGTGACGACCGCTAAGGCGCTCGCTCTAGCGTTGCAAAAACCTTTGGTGGGTTTTTCGAGCCTTGCTGCATTGGCCAGGCCCTACTCTGAGGGAGCCAAGCACGAAAAGGGCAAGAAGTGGCTCGTACTCTCGACTACCGATGCGTGCAAAGGAGAGGTGTTCGCGCTTTGGGGGTTTGCTCGCGGTGTGGCCGAATGCGTGAGTCACCCCGATAGTCTCAACGGATCGCTTTGGAAAAAAGGCGTCGAAGAGCGCGTGATCGCACCGGAGGCTCTGGCTGCGATTATCAAAAAGAAGCTCGCCGATGCTTCCTGCCAAGGACTGATCTGGGTGGGGGATGCGCGTGGACGCTACCCCGAGGAATTCAAGCTCATCCGAAAGACCTCCAAGCCCGTGATTGAGCCTTCGGCATTCAGCGATCGGGTGCAGGGTCGAAGCGCAGCTCTTCTTTCGTGGGAAGCGATCCAAGCAGGTCTGGCTCGCTCGGCTCAAGAGATTCACCCTCGGTACGTCCGCGCTTCGGATGCCGAGATCAAACTCAAGGCAGGACTTCTGGGGCGATAATGGGCGAGTTTGCGGCTTTCTTTTCATCGTTTACTTGGGCCTTGGGCTCGACGGTTTATTCGGATTACTCGCTTCGCCACGGAGCAAGAAGCGTCAACTTCACGCGTGCGCTCCTGGCGTTTCCTTGTTTCGCGCTCGTTTCTTTTTTCCTGTCCGGTCGCGCCGGCTGGGCTCAGCTTAACGGCCTGTCCATCGCCTGGCTCTTTGCATCGATGGTCGCAAGCTACGGAATCGGAGACGGGCTTTTTTATCTCAGCGCCCGAAAGCTTGGCGTGCCCGGAGCGTTAGCGCTTTGTTCTCTTTATCCTCTTTGGAACACGCTCGTGGGATTTGCGTTTCTGGGCCAGAAGATAGGTCCTACTCAAGTCGTGGGCATCGGCGTGACTCTCGTGTTCGTGACGCTCGTTATCCTGACTCAACCGCAAAAGGGCGCCAAAAACTCACGCGCTTCGCGATCGACCCTGATCTCGGGCATCGTCCTAGGGCTTTTGACTTCGCTGTTTTGGTCCGTCAATAGCATCGCTGTCTCCCAGGCAGGAGTGATGCTTGACCCCTGGGTCCTCAACACGATGCGTATGCTCATCGCCATGGGGGTCACTGGTTCGCTGGCATGGGTCATGGATCGAAAGCTCAACCCCGTGATTCCATCTCGGGAAATGAGCTGGACGGTCGTGGCGATCTTCGTTTTTGAGTCCTTCGGTGGCTCAGCGACCTTTACTTACGGACTGTCGCACGTGCCCCTGGCCATCGGTTCGATCCTAACGGGCCTGTCGCCGGTGCTTGCCGTGCCGATCGCCTGGGCCCGCAGGTCTGAGCCGGTATCTGTTTTGAGGCTGGGTTGCATCGCGGGAGTTTTGGTCGGTCTTTGGCTTCTCATGGGCGGCGCCTCGGGATAAGGTGGGATGAGCATGAAAAAGATCTACGTGCTTCCTAATCTCGTAACGACCGCCAACTTGTTTTGCGGTTTTTATTCGATCACCGAATCTCTGCAATTTGATTTTAACCCCGCAGCATGGGCGATCTTGGCTGCGACGTTGTTTGACGCTTTAGATGGTCGAGTCGCTCGCTTGGCCAAGGCGACCAGTCGATTCGGCGTAGAGTACGATAGCCTCTCGGATCTCGTTTCGTTTGGCGTAGCGCCTTCGCTTTTCTTGTACCAATGGGCGTTCGCTCCGTACGATCGATTCGGAGTGCTGCTGGCGTTCTTGTTTCTGACATGCGGGGCTTTGAGGCTTGCGCGCTTCAACGTCACGAGCGAGCGGCTACCCAAGGGGTTTTTTCAGGGACTTCCGATTCCAGGTGCCGCTTCGACGGTGGCGTCCTTTTATCTTTTTAACCAGACGCTCGGATTGATCGAGCCTCCACACGGCTCGATCGTGGCCATGAGCGCGTTTCTTTCGACGTTGATGGTCAGTACGCTTCCGTTTCCTTCCTTCAAAGAAGTGAATTGGAAGTCGAGGGCCCAGTTCGGTTACCTCATGGTGGGAATTCTCACGATGATTCTCCTGGCCACCCGTCCGCAGGTCACTTTGTTCCTGACGCTAGCGGCTTATATCGTTGTGGGTTCGATCTACGGGATGATTCGTCTCGTGTTTTATCGACAAGGTACCCAAACGCAAACGCGAGTGACCTCGTGAACAAGAAGTTTCGCATCGCGATCGTAGGCGCCACGGGCGCCGTAGGCCAAGTGATGCGCGCAGTGCTCGAGGAGCGCCGTTTCCCCATCTCGGATGCCCGTTTTTTTTCCTCCCCGCGCTCCGAAGGAAAGAAGGTCTCCTTTTTAGGCTCCGAAGTCGTCTGCCAGGTGCTCAAACCGGGTTGCTTTGACGGCGTAGACTTCGCCTTCTTTGATGCTTCAGACGCGATCTCCCGCGAGTGGGTGCCGCAGGCTTTAGAAAGCGGAGCCTGGGTGATCGACAATTCGGCGACCTACCGAATGGACCCCGGAACGCCTTTGATGGTGCCGGAGATCAATTCAGCGGAGCTTGCGCGCACCAAGCAAAAGCTGGTGGCCGGGCCCAATTGCTCTACTGCTCAACTTGTTATGGCGCTCAAGCCGCTTCATGACGCATGGGGACTGAAGCGCGTTTTCGTGGCTTCGTACCAGAGCGTGAGTGGAGCTGGTTCTGAAGCGATTCGAGAGCTCAGAGAGCAAACCCAAGCTGAGCTTCAAGGCACCCAGCCTCCCGCCGCTCGTGTGCTGGCCCATCCGATCGCTTGGAATTGCATCCCGCACATCGGTGGCTTTGACGC
>JBGAWT010000273.1:0-3379 GCA_044227445.1 Bdellovibrionia bacterium
TCACCCATGGCCCATCCTAAAAGTACGACGAACAAGACCACGGCCATGCCGTCATTAAAGAGCGACTCGCCGTAAATGCGCGACTCCACAGTCTTAGGGATGCGATTGTCTTTGAGGATCGCCAAAACAGCCACGGGATCGGTGGGCGAAATCAGCGCTCCAAAAAGCAGGCACAAGATCAGCGGCAGGCCATGGCCCAGCCACTGCGAGGCAAAGTAAGTCAGGCCTCCAATGACGAACGTCGAGGCGGCAACCCCGATCGTGGCTAACACCCCGATCACGTATTTCTCGGCAGCCAGATCTTTGAGACGAAATTGTACGGCTCCGGCAAACAGCAAGAAGCTCAGCATTCCGCGCATGAGCGTTTCGCTGAAATCCGCCTGCTCCACGAGCTTGCGCGCTTGTTCTTGCCAGTGAAAACCCCAGTTGCCCGCAGCGACGATGCTCAGCGAAAGCGTGAGCGAGATCGCCATGAGACCTACGGCTGTGGGCAACCTGATGAAGCGATCGTTGACGTAGCTCAGGGTAGCGACCACGCACAACAAAAGCGCGATGAGATTGAAGATATCCATGGGCTTAACCCATCTATCGGCTCATCGCGGCAAGAACATAACAGGGCTTCAGCCGGTGAGGAGCAAGCACGCGTCGCCAAACTCGTGGGCTAGGTATCCGTGGGAGTCGGCCTCAGCGTAGATCTCGCGTAACCGCCCGGGAGCAATGGCGCACCCCAAAAGCTCGAGATGCGAAGCCCCTTGATCATGAAACCCCGTCAAAATTCCGTCGACCACGTTCAGCTTTCTTACCGCCTCAAGCCTGAGCTGAGTGGTCGCCGTTCCCGACTTCACGCGCCCCTCAAAAAAGGCGCTCTCTAGCGCACGTGTGACGGTGGTGCCCAGCGCAATCACTCGTGAGCCACGGCTCAGCGCTTGGTTTACTGCACCAGCAGTCGACTCAGGAATCGAGTAACGCTCCTCAAGTGGTAGGCGTCCATCCAGCTCTCCGTCACCTGTGCTCGACAACCCCGCAGCATGGGTGAGCGCCACGACACCGACTCCTCGCTCTTTGAGACGATTCAAGATCTGCCAGCTCAGAGGCAGGGCTGCCGAAGGAGGCTCCACCGAAACGGCAGGCCCCGCAAAAAGCGTCTGCACATCCCAGAGCTCCAGATCCTCCTTGAGATGAGAATACTGAATGGGTTTTCCAGCCAAGTAAGCCAACCTCCAGAACTCGTTCTCTGGGACCACAAACTCAATTTCGGCCCACCGAGTGTGAGACAACCTGTTAACCCGAGCGCTGAGCCCATACCTAAAATCCAGCCGATCCCCCACGCCAAGCTTAGGCGGAGGATCTCGCTTTTCCGTGGGCGTGCGCCAGTCACCCGCGCCGAAGAACAGAGCTTCCCATCGCAGCGGAGTGTCGACGCTCAGTGAGCGCGCCAGACGCATCTCGATAGCCCCACCCGATGCGCGATGAAATCCCCGAAAGCTCGCAGGCAAAGTCGCCGCGTCGTTGACCACCAAAAGATCCCCAGCCCTCAAAAACGAAGGAAGCTCGGAGAACGCCGCATGCTGAACCCGCGTGAGGCTTGCGACCAAAAGCTTGGTCTGGGAGCGATCCCTTTGCTTGGTGTTTGCGGCCTTCATAGAGCACCTTGCTGTTCGATGAGGGCGATGAGCTTAAGAGCCGCATCATGGGGCTTCAGCAGGCTCGCGGGATCCGCGTCAGGAAGAGCCGCAGCGTGCATCGGCGTATCCATGTCTCCAGGATCGGCGGCTAAGAACTTCACGCCCTGTCCGCTGACTTCCTCATTCCAGATCCGAGAGAGATGGGCCAGCGCAGCCTTCGAAGCCCCGTAGCTTCCCCATCCGGGATAGGCGCTCACGGCGGCGTCACTTGAGATATTGAGCACGACTCCTCGGCCCTGCAAAAGCATCGAGGGCAACAGAGCCTTAGTCAGCCTGAATGCGCCAACCACATTGGTTTGAAGCACCGCCTCCAGGTCCTCGCAATCCGTATCCAGAAGCGGCCTGAGCGGCGTCACTCCCAGGTAACTTGCGTTATTGATCAAGACATCGATGCCGCCAAGCCTGGCGATCGCTTCGGCGGAGATTCGGTAGGTATCTTGCTTGGACGATACATCCGCTTGGATCGCGAAGATCTCGTGAGGTCTGCCCTCTTGAACCACTCGCGCTAGCCCTTCGTCCCTGCGAGCGATGACAGCCACTCGAGCTCCTCGCCTCACAAGCTCCAAGGCCAGAGCTTTGCCTAAGCCCGAGGTACCGCCGGTGATGACGACTCGTTTTAAATTCCAGTTCTGGGTAGCCATAATATGAACTCCTTACCCATCTAGAATCGCTCAGATCTGTCAAAATATCGCCATTTGTGCTAATATACCAACATATGGCTAACGCATTAGGAAACATCGCTCAGAACCTGGCCCTTTCGATGGAGGCTCTAAGGCACAAACGCGGCCTAACGCAATCCGCCTTAGCTCTGCTCGCGAGCGTCCCGCGCTCCACCGTCACCCATCTCGAATCGGGTACCGGCAACCCCTCGCTTGCCAACCTCGCTAAAATTGCCGGGGCGCTTCAAGTCTCGATCGAGGAGCTGCTCGCTCGTCCCCGAACGAGCTGTCAGCTGATCAAATCCGAGTCCCTTCCGATGCAGCGGCGCAGCCAAGGCGTGGCTACTATTTACAAACTGCTTCCCGATCCCATACCTGGGATGGAGATGGACCGCATCGCTATCAACGCAGGAGGCCGAATGGGCGGCGTTCCTCATGTCGCGGGAACCAAGGAGTACCTCACAGTGATTCAAGGCGAGATCACCGTGCATGTAGCTGGACAAGGCTACCGCGTGAGCGCAGGAGATGTGCTAGCATTTCCGGGCGACCAAGCTCACTCGTATCAAAACACTGGCACGCAAAAGGCCGTTGGCTTTAGCGTGGTCGTGCTTGCGCCCGTAGGAACCTAAAGGAGAAGGGTATGAAAAAAATCGCGTTTATTCAGAGGCAAAACGAAGGGCATTGGGTCGGCGACGGTTTTCCCGTGCGTAACCTCATCAGTTACAACGATCGTCCCGAGCGCTTCTCCCCTTTCCTATTGCTTGATTATGCAGGCCCGGTGAACTTCGAACCCACGACCCACCGGCGTGGCGTGGGCTCCCATCCGCATCGCGGATTTGAAACGGTCACCATCGTGTACGACGGCGAAGTCGAGCACCGTGACTCCGCCGGCGCAGGCGGAAAGATCGGCCCTGGCGAAGTGCAATGGATGACAGCCGCCTCAGGCCTCGTGCACGAAGAATTCCACGGCCGCGAATACGCCAAAAAAGGCGGTCGCTTTGAGATGGTCCAGCTTTGGGTCAATCTTCCCAAAAA
>JBGAWT010000274.1:0-3330 GCA_044227445.1 Bdellovibrionia bacterium
GTCGAGACGAATGAGAAGTTCAGTGGCCACATCGCCAAAGAGCGCGAGCATTCGAGCGCCGTCAACAAGCTCGCCCGCATAGTGGGCATCATGACTTCCCATCCTCAGGCGAATCTGCACTTCCATGAGAGGCTTGCTCATGAAGAAAGATTATCACGACCAAACGCATCCAGCCATTGGCGCCAGATCTTCTCTCCGGCTTCGACTTTCGAAGCCCTCCAATGATCCGCTCGTTTTTTTTGCGCCGTGTCTGAACTCTCGGTGAGCCACTGAACGACCTGGGCCTGAGTCTGCATCCGAGTGAGCTGGCCTAAAGACTCGAGCTCCGCGATTTCGGTAAAGCGATCCGCGCGCTTTGTTCCACAGGCGATCTGCACACCGGTGAGCGCAGGCTCTAAAGTGCTGTGCACTCCTTTGCTCCAACCTCCGCCGACGTACACTCGCGAAGCTTCGGGATAAAGCTCAGCCAAAATGCCCTTTTCATCGACGATGAAGCACGCGCGAGCTTGGGGAGCCGGTTGATTCTGGCTCGATCGCGCGACGTTCCACCCTTGCTCTTGGGCCGAATGCTCAATCTGATCGATAAACCCCGGGGTCAAATTGTGAGGCACAACCACAAGCGAGCCGGCAACAGCGCCTAAAGCGCCGCGAAGCAATTCTTCTTCTTCAGGCCAAACCTGGGACAAGAAAACCACAGGCTGAGGAAGTTTCCGAATCGCTTGGCTCACCTGTTGAGCGCGCTCGGAGGGTTGGGTCAAGCGCGTGCCCACACGCCACCACCGAGGATCGGGAATCACTCTCCACTGGGCTTTGAGGACGTCGTCCTCCACCGGCATGCGCGCTGGCTCATAGGCAATCGCCTCGATGCGAGGCGGCTTCACTCCTAGGAGCTTCAAAATTCGCGCAGCCCACCTGAGCGAAGATCTCAACTCAGCCCCTACAATCGTGAGACCGATGTTCAATTCCGACAAAGATGCCCACAGATCAGGCCAAGCTTCATACTTAAGCGTTACTAAGTGACGAGGCCGCATCGCTTCAAGAGCCTCACGCCATTGCCCTTCTTGGGGCGAAAACCCCACGGCCACCACATCAGACGCACCTGCAAGCTTAAGGACAGCAGCGTGAGCAGATGCGCTAAATACCGTCACCACCTTGGGCCCTTTGAACGCCTCAATCAAAGGCCTCAACCCCTCCAGCTCCCCTTCGCTCGAGGCGTGAAACCAAAGAACCGCGCCGGGCTTTCCTTTAAGTGGCTCGGGCGCCGGGCGAAAAATCGCCATCACCCGGCTAGCTAGCCAGCGATAGGCTCTGAGTCTGAGGTTTTGATGATGCGCTTCCAACGCTCCGTACTATAGTGGAGACCAGAATATGCGCAAAGTGCTCATTATTCGCTTCAGCAGTATTGGTGACGTGATTCAGTGCCTGTGGGCAGCGGATCGAATTCGTGGGCACTGGCCCGATTCCGAAATTCACTGGCTCGTCCGCAGCGACGTTCGCGATGCTGTGTCGCTCAGCCCTTCGGTTCAACGCATCTGGAGTCTGGATCGCGGAGCAGGTATCGCTGGCTTGCTTTCTTTAGCCTGGAAGCTTCGTGGCGAAGGGTTCACGCATATCTATGATGCTCATGAGAGCTTGAGATCACGAGTGATCCGCACGCTACTGCGTGCGCACCTCAAACCCGCTCGGCTTCTCACTCGAAGCAAGCAGCGTCTGAGGCGTTTCCTTTTACTGCGGCTCAAGATCAATACCTTTAAACCCTGGCCGTTTCGAGGCGCAGCAAGCTATCTCAAGCCGCTTGAGCGATGGGAGATTCCATTTGGAGAACCCTCACCCGCTCAAGCCAAATCTGCTTCAGGACCAGTGGTCATTGTTCCGGGCTCAAACTGGCCAAAGAAGAACTGGCCCGTAAAACATTGGATTTCACTAGTGCGTAGCCTGGGTTCGCAAAAGGTAGAGATTCTCGGCGGCAAGGCCGAAGAACCCCTAGCCCAGCAGATCATCGCAGGAGCGAAGGGGGCGCAGATCGAGTCGTTTGCGGGTCGCCAATCGCTTGCTCAAAGCTTGGATCGGATCGCCAAGGCCTCTCGAGTGATCTCAGGAGATACGGGCCTGATGCATGCAGCGGATTACCTAGGAGTTCCGACAACAGCAATCATAGGCCCTACTGCTTTCGGATATCCGACCAGAGCGACGAGCAGGATCGCGGAGCTAACACTTGATTGTAAACCTTGTTCAAAGGACGGCTCCGGTGGCTGCCGAAACTCCGTCTACCAGCGTTGTCTCATCGAGCTTGAACCATCCCAAGTCTAGGAATGCGAGATCGTAGGTGTCCTTTGCGCAGGAGCCTTCGAGAGCGCCTCGAGCATCCAATAGGCGACATCCGCCCGAGAAATCGCCGCGTTCATGGAAAATGTCCCGTCTTCGATTACGTGAACTTGCTTGGTCAACGCGTCGTCCGTTAGGCGCGTGGGACGGCACGCCGTCCAATCCAAGTCGGTTTTCTTCAAGTAGTTCTCTAACTTCTCAAGATCCTTGTAAGCTAAACCAATGGTCGAAGTAGCTAAGAACACCTTCATAATAAGGTTGAGCTTTGGATAGGTTTCGGCAACCCCCGCGGCGCTCACGCACACGAAGCGCTTTACTCCATGCTTTTGCATCGCCTCGGCAATCAGACCTCCTGAGCGCGAGGCGAAATCTGCGGGCGAAGCAAGCTTAGACCAGGGGTTCGAGGGATTGATTCGCTTCAACCCCAGCGAGCTCAGTACCGCGTCCTGCCCTTGCACGGCTTGAGCGACGGCTTCTGCATCTAAAACACTACCCTCAATAACCCTCAGGCCCTTTCGCCCCCGCCACTCGGCAGGAACCGATGTGGATCTCGCAAAAACGCTCACCTCATGTCCTTGCTTCAGAGATTGTTCGACCAGATGGGAGCCAACATGGCCTGTGGCACCAAAGATGATGAGCTTCATGCGCTCTACGCTGCCCGACGATTGATCTCAGCGCAAGCCTGCTCAAACTGAGAAACGAGTTTTTCTGACTGCTCCAAATCAGCGGCCTTCGCCGCTTTTTCAAGCTGGGCCCCGAGATCTCCCAGCTGAGCGAAGCCATAGCTTGCTGCTGTGCCTTTGACATTGTGACCAATAGTCCTAATCATCTCGAAGTCGCGAGCACCAAGTGCTTTCTTAAGATTGATCAGGTCCTTCCTGCGATTCTCGAGGTACTTGGGCACAAGATCCGAAAGATCATTCGCAGAAGAGCGCGACTGATCAGCCGGCGCATGCCGATCCAAGATGTTCATCAACGTGCTTCGCGAAACAGGCTTAGTAATGT
>JBGAWT010000275.1:0-3326 GCA_044227445.1 Bdellovibrionia bacterium
AGTGGGCCAGCTCTACCTTCAAGCCGTCTCTACAGCCAATCGCCGAGTGGGCGATCGTTACCTGTTTGGTGGTTACAAGACGACTAAGCCTCCCGTGGACAATCAGGGGCTGTATAAGGGCGATGATGGCCACATGATGGTCGAAGTCGCGCGCGATGTTTACATCACCATGAACGTTCCTGGCAGCGAGGCGTTCAATACCAATCCTGGGCCCTCTCAAAACATGATGCCCACGGAAGAAGAAAAATACCGCCCTAAAGAGGGTACCCGCACGATCGCAGCCACCAACAAACCGCGTGGGCGGATCATTGGCGAAACGGATCGGCCAGATGAGCCGGGCAAAGAAAACGTCAACCTATTCTCCGAGCTCGATAACCTTCGCATCGGATTGCTCTCGGGCGATATGGAAGGCATTCGATCCACCTTGGAGCGCTTGGATGATCTCCATACGCGCGTTACAGCGATTCGCGCCAAGCTGGGATCGCGTCTCCAAGGATTGCAAAACACGACGCAGGCAATTGAGCGCCACAATGTCACCAATGCGGGCTTGAGTTCGTCGATCTAAGTCGCGGATATGGCCCAAGTCATGAGCGATATGGCCAAGGAAGAAACAGTATTTAAATCTTCGCTAGCAAGCTCCCAGCGTCTTATTCAGCCTAAGTTGCTGGATTTCCTGAAGTAAGAGGTAGTTCTTGAAGGAAAATCAAATTTCACTTTTCTGGCAAATGGGTTGCAAGTTGCGTTGCGTTAGAATAAACCCACCCTCGGTAAAGGAATACTCGTTTTTAAAGACACGGAGATCTTATGTTGGTTTTGACGCGCAAACTCGGCGAGAGCATCGCCATCGACGATCACATCAAGATCGTAGTGGTTCAAATCAAGGGCAAGCAAGTCCGCTTGGGCATTCAAGCCCCCAAAGAAACCAAAATCCATCGCGAAGAAGTCTATTCGGCCATTCAGCAGCAGAACAAAGAAGCTGTGGGAGCACCTGCGTCTGTAGACGATCTCTCAAAAGCGCTCAAAGGCTGATCCCTAAAAAAGCTAGCAAGGTTGGGGAACTTGGTTCTATAACTAAGCTGTTGGCGGGGGCACTTGTGTCTTCTGTCGATAAAACGGTTTTGGGGGAACTGTGGTCATAAAAACAGGACGTTTTGGACAACTGACCATCGACGAATCCGAAGTGATTCGTATTCCTCAGGGGATCTTAGGCTTCCCTGAGGTGACGCGCTATTGCCTGGTGGATCCAGGCGATGACACCTTGATCCTTTGGCTTCAATCCTTGGATCGCCCCGAAGTCGCTTTTCCCGTTTTAGAGCCCAAGATTTTTAAGGCGGATTATATCGTTAAGCTCTCAGGCGCCGAGCTGCGGGAACTGAAGCTTGATCGCATCGACCAATCAGCCGTGTTTTCGATTCTAACGATTCCAAGCGACATTCAGCAGATGACGGCCAATCTCAAGGCGCCCCTGGTGATCAATTTACAGGAGCGAGTGGCTAAGCAGGTCGTTCTGCAAGAGAACGAATACGGCGTCAAAGCCCCTATGTTCAGGGAGCTTCGCGCGCACCTAGTGACGATGGCTTCGCAACGGGCCCAACAGGCCGATCGCGTCGCGCGCGAGTCGCATGCGATTAAGGTCCAGGAGCTGCAAGCTTCGGATCAAGTGCGTTCGCTTCAGGCGCATTAATTTGATCCCAGCGAATCTAAGATAGAGCGCAAGAGTCCTGGACCACATTTGGATCGAATCGCGTTCTTGATGGACCATTTTAGGTACGTTCTCGGATATTCATTCCAAACCCGAAGAGGAACACCCAAGTGTTCAAGCAGTAGCTTCGCGAAGGTGCTTTGCCCGATATGTTCTTGGTACATGGAGATGCGGCCCAGGGCGGCGAACCTGATTCGGGCGTTCTCTCGAATTCTGACAGGCGAGGATTTTCCAAGAGCATCTCGGATAAAATAGAGTCTCTCCAGAGGGTTGCTGAGCGAGGGAAAGTCTGGGGAACGGAGTATCCCTTTAATTTCGGTTAGAGATGGAGCGCTCTCGCCCCATTGGAAAATGGTCGAAAGGTTTTGATAGATGCCTTCGATCATGGCTTGGTCCGCTTCAGGTCTCAGCAGAGCGACCATGAAGTTTCGAAACCCCTCAAGCTCTTCAGGGGGGATGTCGGATCTAAACTGAGCATAGTCAATTCGGACGATTCTCCCGCTCTCTGCATCGATGAGCCAGTTGCCGGGGTGCCCGTCTGGATCAAAGCGGTTCTTGTTGAAGATGGCATTCAATTCTGCCTTTACGATCGCAAGCGAGTATTTCTTCCGGAGCTTGGGAGAGAGATCGTTGAGGCGTGTGTTCTTAACGAACTCAAAAACAGAGGTCCGAGATTGAAAGGCTTCGGGAATCAGGCGCTGGAACTCCTCAAGAGGGCGAGCGACGGCGACATCCTTTGAGTCAGGGTCTAAGTAAGCCTTAGCTACGTCCGAAAAGGCGGCGCGCTCGATCCCTTGGTCAAGCTCGATGCCGCCGGGTTTGAGCGTCTCGTAGATATGTCCGCGCACCTCTTCAAGCAAAGAGCCTGCTTGGCGAATCTCGGGATCAGCGCTCTTCGTCAAGTCGGCTGCGGTGTTCTTCCAGTTCTCATTTTCATTCATGAGTTTTCCCAGGACGTTTTTTCGCTGAATGCGAAGAACGACGCGCTTGGCCGCTTTGCTTTTGGGGTTAAACATTTCCACTTCTACGCTGTAATTGATCGATCCAGACCCAAGTACGCGTCCCACGCGCTTGATCGGCCCCATCTTTTTTCCAAAGACCTCTTGGATGTCCTCGATCACCTCAGATCGCGTGGGTTCGATGGCGCGATCAAAAAGGTCATCGAGTTCGGCCCTGACTTCGGGGCTTGCAAGTCCGCTGCTTCGGGCAAACTGGCCACCCCGAACTGCAAACGGTCCAAGGGCGCTGATTTGGGAGGCGAGACCGCCCGAGCCGTGGGGGTTATCCGCCATAAGCGCGAGCGTATGGCCGATCAACGTCTCTCGTTCGTACTTTGGAAGCTGCTCTAGATACGCCGTGATCACGGCGCGCGTCACAGGTCGCTCGGCGTGCTTGCCCAGCAGAATCTTCATGAGCGCATCTTTCGTAGCCGGCTCACTGAGTGCGCCGGTGGTCTCGTCCAAAAGTGGCTGGAGGACGTAGCTCCTAACGACAGGATCTGCCTCCAAGAAAGCCCTTCGAGAGTTCGCTAGAGTGAGTTCCCAATAGATGCCCTCCTTGATGAAGGAGGGTTTTTGATCCGTCTCGCCGATCAAGTACCGGATGAGCAAAAGTCGATCGTAAT
>JBGAWT010000009.1:0-29349 GCA_044227445.1 Bdellovibrionia bacterium
TGCCATCGCAGCGGGGTTTGGTCTTTGGGAAGTCAGGCGCTGGTCTTGGTACGTGCTGGCGATCACTAATGTTCTGCTCGTCTACCAAAACTTCTCGGTGCTGGCCGATTACGGCGAGACTCATTACAAGCCTCTGATCTATTTGATTTCGATCGCGATCTTGGCCGGCGTGACCTACCGAGTGGCGCGCGAGATCCGCGTTCCGTATTTCTTTCCGCGCATTCGCTGGTGGGAGAGCAACCCGCGCTACAAGATCGAGATGCCCGCCGTCATCAAACGCCAAGACGGATCGGTCATCGAAGGGCTCGTGCTGGACCTCTCTGTGACTGGCTGCTTCGTGAAGCTGCGCTCAGAGCTCATGCAAGACGAGCGACTGAAACTTAATTTTTCAGCTTTTGATTCGCAAATTGGATGCGAGGGCGTGGTCGTTTGGCGCGCCCATAGCACGGTTACTCATCCGCGGGGCGTGGGGATCAAGTTCGAAGGCCTCATGCGCGCGGATAAGCGCACGCTTCGTGGCGTCTCGCGCCGGCTCAAGGAAGTCTCCAAGCTTTACCGCAAATCACGTGACGTACTAACGCCCGAGCAATTCCAAGCTGAGATCGAGAAAATAGGCAAGAAAGAGCTGAAGCGGAAATGAGCTCTGGCTTACAGATCGCACTCGAAGAAGCACGCAAAGCCGCAGCGCTAGACGAAGTACCCGTAGGTGCTGTCGTTATGCAGGGGGATCGCATCGTGGCTCGCGGACATAATCTGCGCGAGACCGAGCAAGATCCAATGGGTCACGCAGAGCTTGCCGCCTTGCGCGCGGCCGCACGCGAGCTCGGTTCTTGGCGGCTTGAGGGCTGCACGCTGTACGTGACTTTGGAGCCTTGCCCCATGTGCTTAGCTGCCTGCCAACAGGCCCGTGTTGAGCAGGTTATTTATGGGGCGCATGATCCCAAGGGTGGGGCACTGAGCTTAGGCTATAAGCTTCATGAAGATGCACGAACCAACCATCGATTTGCAGTGGAGTACCGCGAGACGCCCGAGTGCGGACGGGTGCTGTCCGAGTTTTTTAAAAAGAAGCGCGCTAAGACCAAGGACTGATCAGCACGCGTCTAGTCCCCAAACCCAAACGGGAAGGGGAAGCCATTTTGAGCTCGATGCGCCCGGACCTAAGAGAAGTTGAGCCACTTCACCCTCGCCCAGCTGCGGAATCGTCGTGCCCTCAAGCGCAAGCTCCCAACCGCCTTCGAGCGACCGCGCGCTCACCTGCGCATCTGCATGAAACGCGCGAATCAATTTTGCCGGATCCAAGACTCGAGCAAGACCCAAGAACTCCGCTGGCAAAGATTGATGAAGGGCCGCCGGACAGGGAAAGCCAGCAGGAAGGGCTACACCCGGAACCAAGATCTCAGCTCCCGCGTGAGTTTTGGCTACCTCAGCCAAGAGTTGAGCAAAAGTTCCTTGGCCACCTTCAGCCCATCCCCACTCGTGCACAAAGTTCTGCAAATCGATTCCCCGGTTAATCGCGGCATAAGCCTGCGGTGCGCCGTCCTTCCATGCGCTCCACCACTGCACGTTCTTGTGCTTGGCCATCCAACCTAAATCGGTATCGGTGAGCGCAAGCCCACCGCTGCGTTTCTTGAGGAGATCGAAGATCGCGGGTTGCCAGCCCTTCTTGATTTCTGCCCCCCCTCCGCCCAACGGAAGCTGGCTTAGGGGAATGCGTTTTTGCGCCCCGCACAGATCAAATCCAAGACGCTGGTATAAATGATGCTCGGATCCCCAAAGCAGCGCCAGCAATGCGCCCTGTTCCTGAGCCCAAGCGCTCGCCATCGTCACCAGCTCACTGGCGTAGCCCTTGCCACGTGCGCGCGCATCCGTGGCGACCGCACCGATGAGCGCAATTCGGTACTTGGCGCCCCCAGGCCGCCCCACCCATGCGTCCGTCACCCTCGCCGCTGTGCATGCAAGTAGCGCTCGGTTGGGCCCAAAAACTCCAAGCCGCAATACACCCGTGGCGCCCGAGAAATCCCAAACGGGAAAGTCTTCCAGGTAGTGCAAACCCTGGGGGACGGAGAAACAAGCGTCTAGCATCGCTTCAAATTGAGGGCGATCGGTGGGAGTCAGTGCGTCAACCAGGGGGCGATCCATTCGTAAAATAGAATAACACCGTAACCCCCCGCCCGTTCCGATAAACACGCTAACGCACCGCGAAGGGCGCTCAAAAAAGCAGACGGTTAAACCGATGAGTAGAAAGTCGGAGGCACACTGTGAGCAAAAAAAAGAAATTCGATCTAACCAAACTCGTCCATGAAGGGCTGTTAAAAGACGGAGAAATTCTCTGTTTCGTTTCAGACCCTAAAAAGACCTGCAAAATCGCCAAGCAACCCAACCACGAATTCAAGGTCCTCGTTGGCCCTGCATTCAAAGATACGACAACCGTTCATGCGTTTGCGCAACAATGCCTAGGCCAGGAGCCGCCAGATCACGCGGCAAAATGGATTCGTACGGCAGCCGGCAAGACGCTCTATGAGCTCTGGCATGCCGACGACGCGGCAGACGCAGCGTAGGCCGCTCCTTCCGATAGGATTGCTCTCGCTCAGCGCGGTGCTCATCTCGGCGCCGGCGCCTGACCAGTCGCTTGCCCCAGCTCGGAAGCCCACGCTCGACAAATCACATTACGCCGAGCCGATCCTCAAGGCGCTCTTGCCCTTGGCAGCTGAAGGGGACATTAACCGTCCCTATAAGACTGATTTCAGTGCGACGGTGGGCGCGTTGCTGCTTCGACTGACAGAAACGGGTGATGTTGGGCCCAAGATCGCGGGACTTTCGCTGCAAGACAAAGTCGCATTGGCTATTGTTGTCCGAAGATCCAATGCAGCGAGATTTTCGATTAAGTCAGCACCCAAGCTTTCGACTAATCCGGGTCACGCGATAGCAGAACGCAGGACGACCATTCCTCTGGAGCGCCTGCTTGAATACTCGCTCGTATCCTATCTCGGAGCCCGGAACCCCAAGGCCGAGGCCGAAATCGGGCAGATCCTCGAGGCCTGGAACTCCACGCGAGATCCCGAGATCGCAGAGACGTCGATCCGGCTCATGGGACGCGCAGAGCAGACACAAAGGCCGGGCGACCAATTTGTAGATGAGGAAGCGTCTCTTCGGCTGCGCAAAAAAATCCTCGAGATCTCAGGCTTTCCAGACGGCATGGCTGGCGGACGGCCCGGATTCGAAAAGGTCTTGGGCGAAGCGCTCAAATCCCCAGCCCTGCGCGGGGACACCGATTTTATCGAACACTACCTGCTCAAACCACCCGCACGCAGAGTACTCAATGCAACGCTTACCAAAGCCGGAGTCTTAGGCGGCGGCCATTCGATGCCCCTGATCAGCGCGGTAACAAGCTTCCGAGAGGGGGACACCCCTATCGAATGGGAAAGACGCACGCTCGAAGCCATCAAGTTTGGCGGCGGCAGGCCGGGGTCCTCCGGCAATCTGTCGTCTAACCGAGCCCCTTATGAGCGCCTGCTGGACGTCGTTCACGACACCTCCCTCACATGGACCCGCTCGGACCTTTCTGAAGACTCGCTGGCACGCGTGATGTCAGCGCTGATCCAAGGAATCACAAGCAAGGTGCATTACCAGAGGCCCGGAAACTCTGAGCTAGCGGGCCTTCGCGAGTTCGAAGACCTGATCCGTCTTTCAGGTGGTGCTTCTGATGAAGGGTTTAGAGCCGCACTACACAAGGCAATGCGCTCCAAAGAGTTCAAGGTGCAGCTCGTGGACCGCACTTCCGTGGACGAGCTTTCGGCGATATCAAAGAAGCTGGGCGGGGCCATTTCCCGCGAAGAGCTGAGCTCAGTGGCGACTTACCTCAAGGCCCAGCTCACCGCGAGCAAGAAGCCCCCTTCGCCCGAAGTCCGGCGTCTATTGGTCCTAGACGAGATCTTGTCCGCCACCGACGTGGCTTCTACGGCTGCGCGCAAGCAAGCCCTGAGCGCCGTCTGGGAGCGCTGGATCCGCAAAGTACCGAGCCTCGAGCAAGCCCATCCAGGCGAGTGGGTCAAGCTTCCGGACGGTTCGATCTACGAAGCTATCGTCCACAATGGAAAAGACCGGATCTTCGCGGATATGGGCGGCGAGTATTGGCGCCTAGGAGCGAGCCCAGCTCAGATGACCGCCGATGGTCGCAAGAGATTTCCCGGACTTCAAAACGAAGCGAACCTAAAAGCCGCGCTCACTAAAGCAAACGTGCACTTTGATCAGGAGAGAACACTTTCTACGGGCGAAGTCCTATTCAAACGCGAGATGTCAGGCGACGAGCTCAATCACACCATGCCTGCCGGCGATATGATGAAGAACCAAGAAACCCGCATGCGCCAGATCGCGCGCATCCTGCAGGAAAACGGGATCCCCCCTGAGAGCCTGCCTGGTGACGCGCTGCGCGTAGACCAACACGGAGATTGGACATACTCGCTAGCCGAAGCCCGGGCCATGGCCGCACGTGAGGGAACCCTTGTGGCAACGCCTAAAATCGCCCCTCCAGCGCCCGCGTATCCCGTGAGCCTCAAACAGAAGGTCTCCCAGCTCACGCAGATCTTCGGAAAGAGTCCCGGGGACGTCACGCAGGTCTCCGCGCCCGCGTTCCAAGCAGTGCGCATTCCTTGCCTCAAGCAACGCCTCAAGCTGGAAGAGCCGATTTACCCCTGGGATCACTAATTGCGGCGTGGGTTTTGCTATTCGCGCGCTATGGTCGCGCTTCATTTAGTTGCTCGTGCAAAGTCAGGTCTAGTTCCCCTTCAAAACGAGTCGGGTGCTAGATCTGGGCGCGGCGTGGGAACGAGTTCCCGAACCCGCTACTATCGTGGATGCACAAAAATTATTGAGGCAAATCAAATACGTGCATCTAAACCCCTGCCGGGCAGCATTGGTGCGAGATCCCTCACTTTGGAGATGGAGCACACATCGCGACCTCGTAGGAGCTGCTTATCCGCGGTGGCTGGATCTAGTCGGAATCGCACGGGCCACTGGGATATCGGAGCGTGCAATCGTCGCTCGACTACAGAATTACATCACCGTGGACTCTTGGGTTTCGGTTAAAGGACTAGCCCTTCCGCAAGAAGGAGTCCTCCGTGAGGCGCAGTTAGGCGCCAACTTTTTGACGAATTGTCCAATTCTCACCTTCTGACTGCATCCCCACCCAAAAATAATTTCATTTTTTTTCTCAAGGTCCCGCCGGACACACCGATAGGCATCTTGGAAGCAGGAAAGGACCTCAAGATGAGGTTCATAGAAGTAACCCCTGCAACCCATTAAGGCCAAGGATAGGCCGACAGACCTTCAGGAGGAAGGGATGGGACTTAGAATTAACACCAACGTGCCGTCGTTGGTCGCGCAACGCAACTTGCGCTTCACACGCGGCAATCTCGACCGGACCCTGGAGCGCCTCAGCTCCGGTTCCCGCATTAACCATGCGGGCGACGACGCCGCCGGTCTAGCGATCTCCGAGACTCTCCGAGCTCAGATCCGTGGGTTGACCGTTGCAGAGCGCAACGCCCAAGACGGTGTATCCGTCATTCAAGTGGCCGAAGGCGGCCTCACAGAAATTTCAAACATCTTGATCCGCATGCGCGAGCTAGGCGTCCAAGCGGCGTCCGACACCATCGGCAATCAAGAACGCAAGTTCCTAGACGTCGAGTTCCAACAACTCTTGGAAGAAATCGACCGCATCTCCAATTCCACAGAATACAACCGCGTCCCTCTTCTTAACGGGACGACTTCGACTTTCGACATCCAAGTGGGCACACGCAACAACCCTGCCGTGGACCGCATCCGCATCTTCGATATGAACTCGGCTGACGTGAACACAGTCGCCTTGGGCATCAATCTCGCGGGCGTGGCCGACAAGGGCAACGCGCAAAACAGCCTGGCATCGATCGACGCGGCGCTAAGCTCCGTGACCTCGATCCGCGCACAATTCGGCGCGATGCAAAACCGTCTCCAGTCGGTCATCAGCAATCTGATGGTGGCCAAGGAAAATCTTTCGGCAGCCAACTCACGTATCCGCGATGCGGACATGGCGGAGGAGGCGACGGACCTGACGAAGAACAACATCCTGATGCAATCAGGCGTGGCGGTTCTCTCGCAGGCTAACACCACCATCAAGAACGCATTGGCGCTCTTAGGTGGCGGAGGAGGAATGGGCTGATGAACGTTTGACCTGAAGCATAGGCTGTTGCCTGGCTTGTTTCCTGGAACCGATGATTCGGGCTCACGCTTGAATCGGTGAGGGCAAGCGCATGAGAGACCAAGGAGGTCTCGTGTGCGCCGCGCCCCACCGAAGGAGCGGGACCCCGAGAAGGCCCGCCCCGCAAGCGCGAGCCCCGAATCTGCGGAGTCAGACTCAAGACCAGCGAGCAACGAACATATTTCAGGGCCTCTCCGTGCGCGGAGAAGGACCCTCGACTGGCGAACCGCGAGGTCTCGCGCGTCGATTGCACTCTCCCTGGGGTTCATCCACAACCACACCCCCAAGGAAAGGCCGCATCGCATGCCCGAACGACCGACTACGCGAAACGACCATCCGAGGCCGTCCCACCGCACGATGCGCGCGAGAGGTGGATACAAGTTTTGGGGACCTTTCCTGGGCTCGCATGCAGCGAGCTTCGGGCAGGGCTCTCAAAAAGGGAGAGTCGACGCAGGCGAAAGGTGTGTTCACACACCGATCGTTTACGGCGGCTCATATGGACGGAACAAACAAAAAGAGCATGGATGCTCATCGTGTGGAGGGATCCGCACGTTTTCTACGGAGGGATCTAACTATGGACGGAGACTAGTATATGGGACTCAGAATAGTAACGAATACCACTGCGCTCAATGCGCAGCGGCAGTTGTCGATCACGCGCAATAACCTCGATAAAACACTCGAGAAATTGGCCAGCGGCTCTCGCATCAACCACGCAGGCGACGACGCAGCAGGATTAGCGATCAGCGAAGCCCTGCGCGCTCAGATCCGCGGCATGCGACAAGCGAAGCGAAACGCATTGGACGGTGTTTCTCTCATTCAGGTGTCAGAAGGCGGCCTGAACGAAATCAGCAATATGCTGATTCGCCTACGAGAACTAGCGATCCAAGCGGCTTCGGATACGATCGGCGACACCGAACGTCAATTCACGGATCGTGAATTCCAATCGCTTAAACAAGAAATCGACCGAATCGCGAACGTCACGCAATTCAACGGCACTCCGCTGTTGAACGGCAAGGCGGGCATTTTCGAAATTCAGGTCGGAACCCACAATAACCCGATTCTCGACCGTGTCGTGTACAACGGCGAGCGAGCGGACTCGTCTATCGACGCCCTTAAACTCGGCGGCGAAAGCGTGGCTACCAAGCAAGGCTCGCAGCTGAGCTTGGCGGTCATCGACGACTCGCTCATTCGGGTCAACAGCATCCGCGCAGACTTGGGCGCTATGCAGAACCGGCTCCAATCCACGATCAACAACTTAGCGATCACGGATGAGAACCTCACTGCAGCTAACTCGCGTATCCTAGATGCGGACAGGGCCGAAGAAACCAGCGAACTGACCAAGCAAAACATCCTCATGCAAGCGGGGGTGGCAGTGCTGGCGAACGCCAACCAGACCAACCAAACGGCCCTCAAGCTGCTCGGTTAGTCCGGAGTCGAAGGAAGAGAGTTCTGCGGGTTAATCCCACCCGCAGCGCCCGGGGGCGGCATGAGCTGAGTCCCCGTCCCCGGGCGCCGTCCCTTCCCCAGGTCGAGGGGGAGGTGGGCAGTAGACGGAGCTCTTGGACACACGTGTGAGGCGCAAACACGCCCGCGCGGTGAAGGACTGAGCGAAAAAGTTTGGCGGTACTCCGTCTTCTCTCGGCCACTGGTCCAGGGAAGCGAGCGCGCGGCCTCATGCGAGGCAAGGCGCTGCTCCGGAGAATCGCGCGACAAGTTTCGGGAGGACCCGTTGGGGTCCTTGCGTGGGGCGAACGGAATCGCAACGCGTAAGGCACTCCGCCAGGGGCCTATCCGAAAGAAGGACGCGGCGTGGTTCGCGCGGGGGATGGTCCCTCACGCAAGTATGCCGCTTAACATCGGTGCGTTTGCGCATTGGCGCTTGGAAAAAGGCCCAGCCATGCCCTCACGGGTGTGCGCTTAAAGCCCAAAGACCAGGCAAAGCCAGTACGCGGAGGCACCACAGCAGGCACGGATGCCTGTCGTCCTCATGGAAACGGGGACGAGGTTTATGGAGGAGCTCGTTTTGAACGGAGGCAATCTGTATGGGTCTGCGCATAAATACGAACACGACTTCGCTGAACGCTCAGCGAAACTTGATGCTTACGAGGATCAACCTCGATAAGTCATTGGAAAAACTGGCCAGTGGTAGCCGAATTAACCATGCCGGGGATGACGCGGCAGGATTGGCGATCAGCGAAAACCTGAGAGCATCGATCCGCGGCGTCAGGCAAGCAAAGCGAAACGCGCTCGACGGTGTTTCGATGATTCAGGTGGCTGAAGGGGGTCTCAATGAAATCTCCAACATCCTGATTCGCTTGCGCGAACTAGGCATCCAAGCGGCATCAGACACGATCGGCGACGTGGAGCGCGCGTTTACCGACCGCGAATACCAATCGCTCAAGCAAGAAATCGATCGCATCGCCAACGTGACGGAGTTCAATGGAACTCACATGCTCAACGGCGAAGCTGGGATCTTCGAGATCCAAGTCGGCATTCGCAACAACCCGATTCTAGACCGCGTGGTCTTTGATGGATCGAAAGCGGATTCGACTCTCGACATGATGAAGCTCGGGGGTGAGAGCATCGCCACCAAGCAAGGCGCACAGCTGAGCTTAGCCGTGGTGGATGACGCACTGATTCGGGTCAACAGCATCCGAGCAGATCTGGGCGCGTACCAAAATCGCTTGCAATCGACGATCAACAACTTGGCGATTAATGACGAGAATCTCTCGGCAGCCAACTCACGAATTCGTGATGCGGACATGGCCGAAGAGACCTCCGAGATGACCAAGTACAACATCTTGATGCAAGCAGGTGTCTCAGTGCTGGCGAGCGCCAACCAGACACAGCAAACGGCCTTGAAACTTCTGAATTAAAGTCCTCCGTTTCCATGCGCAGACGGCTCGCTTACGGGCCGGGCGTGAGACGGAACTTGCGTCCGGTCCGTGGGCTAGCCACGAACCCGGAGTATGGGGCGGAGGGCTTTTTATCGGGATGAGGTGACGCGCTTGTCCAGCGTGTTACCCTAGAGGTGGACGTGTTTTGACTGGAGGAAGATGGCAACAAAGTCAGTGTTGATCATCGGCGGAAGTGGGTTTGTCGGGACGCAGCTCGCGCTGCGACTTCGCGAAACCTATAAGGTGTACGCCACCTACCATCACAACCCGGTATCCATTCCGGGAGTGACGTTCCTGCCGTTCAACATCGAGAATAGAACGTGGGTCAAACGCATCGTGTACATGTCGGTTCCCGATGTGGTGATTTACTGCGCCGGAAGCAACGACTTGCGCTGGGCCGAGAAAAACCAGCGTGGCGCGGAGCGCCTGCACACCGTGGGCCCGGCAACCGTGGCGAGCGCCACGGACGTGCTGCAACCCAAGTTCATCCTGCTTTCGAACTCGTTTTTGTTCGATGGGCATCGGGGCAACTATCACGAAGGCGATACGGTGCTGCCCGAGAGCTCCTTGGGCAAAGCCAAGCTCGGCGGCGAAAACCAGATCCGAGGCAAGTCGCTCAATTACCTCATCGTTCGTTCGGCTCCGCTATTTGGCCGCGGTAATGGCTACAATCTCTCGTATTTTGACAAGCTGCGCACATCGCTGGCTCGCAAAAAACAGGTCGAGGCGGCAACCGATGAGATTCACAACTTCGCGCCGATTTCGGGTTTTTTGGACATGATGGAACGCCTGATCGAAACGGGCATCAAGAACAAGGTGATTCACTATGGCGGTCTCACCAAGGTGAGCAACTACGAATTCGCCCAAACGTTTGCCCAGCGCTTTGGATTTGATCCAGGGTTAGTGCTTCCGATGGCGAACAATGCCAAGAAACTTGCGCTTACGGGCGAGTCCTCGATTCAGGACTATTCCCTGAACTCGTCTTTTATGGTGGAAAACCTAAAACTGAAGCCCCTTCTCCTCGAGGAGGGTTTTGATCTGATCGAGAAGCAGCTGGTTGTTCGTTCGTGAGCGGGCCTGGCCTCGCGTCATCCTGACAAACTCCGCAAAATAGTAACGCGCCACTTGATCGGCGGTGACCTTCTCGCCCTGGAAGGTCCAATAGATCTCCCGAAAAGCCCCGACTTGGGCTAGCAAATCCTGCCCTTGAGCCGTTTTTTGCTCGTGAGGGTTTTTGCCGTCCACGGCCAAAGTACCCCTGACATGCTCGGTAAATGAAATCTGGATAACGCCGTGCGCCGTATTGCTCACCACCAGTTTGATCTGGTTGCGATAGACCATGAAGTCCGCAGCCGTCTGAGCCAGCTGATAGACCTTCAATTCGGTAAAGCGGGACCCGCCTTCGGAATAGGCATTAAAAACTTTGGCGTGTTCTTGGAATTGGCCCTTGAGCTCGTCTAAGAAATCGATGGCGCTTTCTTCGACAAGTTGCTGTGGGTCAAAGCTGCGGCCCAGCTGTAGGAGCTTCTCGGCGTCGGGGTGGACCTCAGCCTTGGCAAGGTCGTGAATCCATCCATTTTGGCTAGGCATTTGGTCTTTGAAAGAAGCTGACATGTGACTTTCCCCTTCCATGAGAAAAACACCCTGGAGACCGGCAAGTCAATTGGAACCCAGATAGTAAAGTGGGCGCCGTATAGCGGCTTTAGGCTTCCTGGTAGGACCAGGCATGCACACCACCGCGCAGTGACAGCCCCCTGGGTCAATGACTGTAGGGTCCGAATTGTTTATTACCGGACCCCAGGGCTCTATTAGGATAGCACGATTCACGGCGCTCTGGGATGGCTTTACAGGCCACTTTTGAGGTGTCACACTTGAAAAGTAAACACATGAGCGAAACCTCTCGTTCTTCCAAGAAAATTCTGGTGGCCGACGATAGCCTGACGATCCAAAAGGTCATCAGGCTCGCACTCTCTAACGAGGGTTATGACATTCAGGCTGTGTCAGACGGTACCGACGCTGTTCAACAGATCTCGTTGTTCAGGCCCGACGTCGTGCTCATCGATGTTGCGCTTCCGGGCAAGTCCGCTTTTGAAGTGAAGCAAGAAGTGAATACTCACGAAGATCTGGCTGAGGTTCGCTTCGTGCTGATGTCCAGCGCGTTTGAGAAAGTCGACGAAGATCTCGCGCGCGAAGTAACGTTTCACGGAAGGCTCACCAAGCCCTTTGATCCCGCGCACCTCAGGCAAGTACTGCAGGAAGTGCTCGCGCAAGTGCGCGCCAAGCGCATGGAAGCCACCTCCCTTATTCAAAAGCCTGCGGCAGGCTCAAGGCCCTCGACCCCAGCGCCCGTCGCTCCGCCTCCTTCTGAAATCGAGGGCTTTGGAACCGATCTTTGGACTGAGGCACCCGCGTCGCAAGCCGTCGCCCCGCCCCCGCTTCCCTTGACTCCGCCCCCGTCAACCCCGAGCGGTGGCAACGAGGACTCAGATATTCGCGAGCTTACCGAATCGACGATTCGAATCAGCGGACTCGATGATTTTCAGTGGAGCGTGCAAGAGCCGTCTTTGAAGGCTCCCGAACCGCTCACCCAACCTGATTCGACGCTTCCTTCGTTCGAAGTCGACGCCCCATTGGGAGGAGGAAGTTCCATGACTTTCGAGCCTTCGTCGCCGAGCTTTGATTCGATGCCTCCAATGATCGATCCGCCCACGCAACAAACGCACGTGCCTCCGGCGCTGTCGAAGCACGAACTCGACTCGCTGGTTCAAAAAGAGATCGAAAGCCAGATCCGTCAGCTCGTTGAGCGGTTGCTACCCGAGGTCACTGAGCGGATCGTCAAAGAAGAGATCCATCGACTGCTGAGCGAATAGCCTCCCATTCGGTCAAAAAAATCGGAGCCTGAACTCTTCGCTCAGACTCCGATCCAAAAAATCTCAATTCAGAAGACGATAGCTTACTCGACGGCCTTCTTCAAAACACCAGGCACCGCCATATTAAAGTAGCAGGCGACTATCACCTTCTGGTTGCGCGAGTAATTTCGATAAACGCAGTTGTTAGACGAACCCGACTTTTCGTCCAGCGCGAAGATACGGCGGATCAAATCAGGTTGATCATCAGAAAAAGGCTCATCGCGAAATTCGTAGAGATCTGAGGCAGCGAAGAAGTATTCGTCCGTCACCTTTGGATTGTTCGATGCTTCGCAACGTACTTCGAGCTCAAGCGCCCCGTCCTTTCGAACGGGTTTTCCTCTGACATCGCGAAGTGAAAATCGCGAATTGTTCATGGCGGACTCCTTCAAGCAATTGAATGCCGCGTCCTCGATCTTAATGCGATCCGCATACGCTAACGACGACGCACCAAAGGCAAGGCTCACCAACAAGATGTGTTTAATGGACATAGAATTTCCCCCTAGGCGCAAATCGTGATCTGGAACGGGGGGAGCGTCAAATCGGATTGAACTAAACCGTGTCCGTTATGGACAATCCAGAACGTCTTTCGCGATCTCTGCGGGCAGAAGCTTGTTCACTTGCTCTGCGATATACGAGGCGCGAACGGCCCAAGACCCAATGCTAACGACATGCCCTAAGTGCGTGAACCCTTCGACGGCGCCTTCCTTGTTCACGAGCATCGAGCCGCTCGAGCGTTTATAGGCGGGATTTGTGGTGTGAAAAGCCACCTTAGGATCTTGAAGACGAGTAGACATCTGATTCAAGAACTCCGCAGAAACTTCCTTGAAATCCGGATCCGGAAAATCCAGCTCCTTGGACATGGGCCGCACATACCCCGTCGTGATGTAAGCTCCCTCGCCCTTGAGATCTAAGCCCCATTCCACGGGCGTCGCCTTGGGAAATCCCACACCCCAAAGCCGGGCTCCTTGCTGTGTGGCTCGCCTAGCCAATGGCATGCAAGTCACCGGTGCGTCATCCGGAAGCTTCATCTTTAAGATCACGAAATCCTCTGAGTGCCGAAAATACGTATCCCACAGCTCATCAGAAAACGACGGGGGCCCTCCGTCCGCACCCAAAGCGGTAGGCATGGGAGATAGAAAACCCCTGCCCATCAACACGACCTCGGGCTTTCCCGTATAAAATCCATTCGCGTCGATCGCAGGAACACTTCTATCTAAGACGATGTTTCCTCGCTCGGCGATCGCGCCTAACTTGAGAGTCACGTACTGCGGGACCTGATCGGCGACGTCAAACCACCTGCCGAACTCGTACCTATCCGTGACCTTCATCTTGAGATCATCAATCAGCGTGTAACCTTGCTGTGATCCCTTCCCCCTTAGGTCGGCATCTGGATAGACGCAATGAGCGGCAGTTAAGAAATAACCTTTCCGCGAGATGAACTGAGCTGAGCACTCCGAGCCTTCAACAACGGTGAACACGAAGCTCGCTTGCAGGGCCCGATCTATGACGGCTTGAGAAAGAGCCTCCTCGGGCGGCAATTTTCCTGGACGATAAAACCCTTCAGCTCTGGCCTGCCCGACGAGTAAAGCGAGTAGTAGTCCTAGTGTCATGGGGTCTGATTATGCACTGACCCGAAAAATAGGCAACGCGAGGACGGTTACTTCGCAAACCGTTTAAGAATCCGCCCCAGCAGACCGGGCCTCTTACAATCGTCAGAGCCAAAAAACCTTTGCCTGAACGGCTCGAGACTCTCTCGAACTTGGGCTTCGACATCTTCCATCAGAAGATCGCGACCGGGCGGAGAAGCCGCATGCGAGTACATCTCGAGGTTGATCACCGCATCGAGATACTCATAAACCGAATCCTTGATCTCGCTCTTTTGACCGTTAGCCGTAGCCATGACTTCAAGCGCGACGTCCACTGGGCTTGCTCCATTGCGGGCGCTTGCCTCGAGAAGAGTCTTTTCGATCAACTTCCTGTTCTCAGGGAGATTGAGCAGCTCGGGCTGGGTGGAAATCTGCCGAAGGTTGGCGATCACTTCGTCAAACACGGGATTGAGAACCCCCGTTTTGGCGAGCATGCCCTTGCCCTTGAGGGTCGCTGCGAGGCCCAAAATCCTGAACACGGCGCGCGCATCCGCTACATCGACCTCCGAGAGCAGGGGAAAATCAAAGACGTAAATCACGGGAGGGTCTTTGCTGAGATCCACCTTGAAATTTCCGCCGTGCCGGTCTTTCTCCAGGCGAATCTTCCCGGAAGCGGGCAGCCTCAAGGCGATGCTCTTTTCTTTTTCGTAGATGGCCGCGAAGACTCGTTTTCGATCGGCAGCATTGAGGTTCTTGAGCGACTGGCCTTCGGCGACAAAGTCCACGACGTGCGACTCCGATATCGGCTTGGTCGGATCGTTTTGAACCACCTTAAACACAAAGCCGCTGTTCTCAACGCCCGTCTCGTAAAGCGCCTTCATTTTGAGGGTAGTTCTTACTCTCAAGCGAGGATCGGACTGGATCTCTAAGTTTCGCTGCGTGTGAGCACCGGCCTGAACTTGCCGTAAGTGGGCCCGCCCTCTTTTTCAAGATAATCGAGCATGCGACCTAGGCGATCCGCTTCGATTTCGTTTGGAGCAGCGAAGTGCTTGCGCAGAAGCTTAAGGGCGCGGTCATCGACGTCACCGGTGCTGCCGTCCTTATATCTCACGCGCAGAACAACCTTGCTCGAAGCCGCGCCTAAGAACTCCTTAACCTCGAGGATTTCATCGATCCTTGGATTATTGAGCACTTCGCCAATGTACGTGAGGGTGTCAAAGCGAGTAGGAACGCGCCCCCGGTCCTGCACGTCCTTAAGCTCGGCTAGGTACTCGGGCGGCAAGAGCCTTCGCTGATAGACTTTTTGCGCAATGCTTTGGCCCGAGTTGCCCATGGACTCCAAAAGCACCCGGAACTTCTTGGGGGCGGTCGCTGAAGAGTCCCCAGCCTGACCCAAGATGAACGCAAGCGACAACGTCTCTTGGTGCGGCGCAACCTCATGCATCGAGTAGAGCATCGCCTCGAGCAGGAGACGGGCTTCTTTTTGATGCTCGGGCACTTCTCCGATGGCGAGCCTGATTAGCTTTTCTTTCGTATCGGGCGAAGCATACAGCCCGCGAGGCGGGGTGATCATGGAGTTGAGGACCAAGGCCTTAAGCTCCGGGGTCAGAGCTTGAAACTGACGCCTGAGTCGACTTTCACCAATCGTGCTTTGAATAAGCCCTTGCACGGTCTTAGGAGGCGATCCCTTGCCCATGAGAAACTTGATCATCTCGAACTTGTAAGCAGGCTTGTCGCCCACCTTAGAGATGAATTGTCGAAAGACCGTCTGCGCTATCTCTTCATAACTCGCGCCGGATGAATTTTTTTCCTTTTCGATCGTGAAGGACTCGAATTGGTTCGTGTGAAATCGATTCGCGACATCCTCTAGTAGTTCCATCCTAGGAACCGAATCCTCGGCGAAATACTTGCGCACCTCATTGACGGCATTGGCGATCTGCTCACTTCTGCTTCCGGACAGGGACTTGTTGGTTTGGACCTGGAACTTCTCGAAAATCTTCTTTCGATACTGAAAGTCCCAAAGGACTTTCTTCTCCAGCACGTCTTTCAGTGCTTCGCTGGGTACCGAATCCCCGCCTAAATAAAGATCGCGAGCCATCTCATCGGTAAAGTGGGTCGCGCCTCGGCTCGCCAATGCAATAAAAAGCCGGTGCCTTCCCTCAAAGTCCTTGGGATAGCCTCCAGATCGTTTCAAAGATTCTACCCAAAAGCGCTGCCTCTCCTCAGACGCCGTAAGATCGTATTCGTAGGCGGGTCCCTTGTTCTTCCCATCGAAGGCCAAGAGTTGCTTTTCAAGCTCTTGCTTCTCGCGTTCCGCAATGGCGAGCTCTTCTTGTTTCTTCTTCAATATCCGGGTTTCTAATTCGAGCTTTTCTTTTTCCTCTCTTTGCCGCCGCTCTCGCTCCAGACGCTCTCTTTCCCGACGCTCTTTTTTTCGACGCGCTTCTTGTTGTTCATCCCAACTCAGGGACTCTCCATACTGCGGCTCGTCCCAGAGATATTCCCCCTGCGCTAGCTCCTCTTGTTGGCGCTCTTTCAGTTCGCGCTCCTTTTTTTGAAGCTCGGCTTGCTCCCGCTCTCTTTTCTGGATTTCTCTTTTTTGAATCTCCATCCACTCGAGATCTCTCTGAACTCGCATCGCATCAAGATCTCTGTCCTTCTGGCGCTCCTCGACCCACCCCTTGAGGTTGCTGCCTTTTTTCCAAAACTCTTCTTGTGCGGATATTTTTTCGATTTCGGCGACGCTTGTCGTGATCGTCACCCCCCGCTCGACCTGGCCGTACAAGTGCCCGAATGTCAGCCAGGCTGCTTTCGCGTCGTCACTGAGATCGGGGGAGGACTTCAGATCAAAAAACTGACTCACGGTTTTTGCGTTAGCCTCTAAGAATCGTGTGGCTTCTCGCTCGATACCTCGATTCTTCCAGCTCAACAGAATCCCCTCTTTGGATTTATCCGCGATACCTTTTACTTTCCAAAGAGCGCTGAGCTTCTTTGCGGGACTGATCGCAGGGGATTTCAGTACCTCATCCAAAATCTCCCAGTAGTCTAAGAAGTTACCGAAATAGCCTCTAGACTCAGTGATCTTATCCAGAGCCCCAAGTGCAAAGGGCTCTCCCAGGTTGACTGATGAATGAAGCCAATCATGAATGTACTTCTGATAGTGGAGCGCTCGGCTCCCATTGATGCCCTCATCCCAAACAACAAGCGCATCTGCCTTCTCATGATCGGTATGAAGTCCCGGCAAAAGCTTTCGGAAGTTAAAGTCGATCTCCGAAAAAGTCAGTGGGGCGGGGTACTTTTTTATCGCGTTCTTCAATTCCGAGATCGTGTGTATGACCGGAGGTACNCCTTACCATGGCCTCAAGAGCAACGAGCTCAGAGAGCTCAAATCTCGAGCTCAAGCTCTCGAGCTGCTTTAACGCCAAGCCTTGAACCTCAGGGTCGCTGGACTGACTTGCGATGCGTGCCATCTCTTTCAAGAAGGCCGTCGAGTCTTTCTCCCTTTCTATCATCTGATAGCCTGAGCTCAAGGACTCGAGAGACTTCATCGCCCCGAAATCCCAGGCTTGACCAGAGAGCTCTTTAGCATCGTGAGGTTTGCTCAAAAGCCAATCCAAGCGGGTGGTCCACTCCTTGCTCTTGACCGTCTGCTTGTCGTTAAGGTGACGGTGAAGGTAGGAATCCAATGAGCCCCAAAAACGCACGCGTTCTTTGACGGGAAGCTCGCTGAAGGCGCCATCCCCGTTGATCATCTTGATCAGCTCCCCGCAGCTCAGGGAGTTCGTGTCCTTTCCGGGGAATCTCTCTTGGAACTGGAGGCTAAACTGCTCCACTGCTTCATCGCGCCTTTTGACGACCGGATCCGGATGGAGCGTTTTTTCGACCTCGGAATTGTGCCATCCCTTGTTCAACTCTTCCTCGGTAAGCAGCTTCTGTTTAAAGGCGAGAGGAACAAGTCTGGCGGCTTGCTTGGAGTAGATTTTATTGAATCGCTTGATTGATCCCGGTGAGCCCGCATCAGGGGGCAACGAATCGGAAACCTGCTTGATCTCCCGAACGATGGGTAAGAACTCCTGCGGAGTCTCGGCTCCGTCAAGAAACGAAAAAAGCGCGTCTAGCCGCTGAAACTTTCCAACACCGAGGATGGGCTTACCGGAAAGCGCCTGATAGGCCTGAAAGGACTCCACCACGAACTTTCCAAGAATCTTATTTTCGATTTCAAGCGCCCGTGCAGCCCTTTTTTCGGTAGGGATTCCCCATTCCTTTTGTCCTTGAATGAGCTCAAGCGCCTGAAGTTTTTGATCCCGACTCGAGGCCTGTGCGGCGACTTCAACAGCGGCATCAAACCTCATTTTTGAATCAACAGATCCTAGCGTCAGGACCATGTCAGGTCGGGCGATCTCAGGATCTGCATCCTCCAAAAGAACGCTCCTGAAATTTCTGCCGCTAATGATACCGTTAAAATAATAGTCGCCTACCTTCTTGGTGGAGAAGTTCAGCAGGAGCTTCACTTGGGTAGCGGGGGCCAACTGTCTGAAAAATGGGTCGTGAAGGAGAGCTTGAATCACGTCCTTCCCCGATGCCGTCCGCCTTGGAATTCTGGCTTCGCGGATCTTAGCCTGTCGCTCTTGCTCGGCGAGGCGTTTGGCTTCTTCCTTTTCTAGTCTCTTTGCTTCCTTCTTTTCCTCTTTCTCTCGCTGCTTTTTTTCTTCCTCTTTTTTCTTGGCTTCCTTCTCTGCTTCTTTTTTCTGCTCCTTGAGCGCTTTCTGGGCGGCCTCGTGCTGTTTTTTATTTTTTTTGTCGATCGCCTTTTGTTTCTTGGCGTTTTCTTTATCAATTATTTTTTGTTTCGCGGCTTCAGCCTCATCGATGATTTTTTGCTTCTTCGCTTCTGCATCATCGAGTTCCTTTTGCTTCTTCTTTTTTTCGGCTTCTATCGCTTTTTGTTTTTTTTGCTGCTCTTTGCCTAATTTTTTTTGCCTTTTTTCTTCTGCTTCCTTTTCTTTCTGCTCCTGCTTCTCTAGCTTTTCGCGCGCCTCTCGAGCTGGCCTGTCTCTCTCCCACTGCTCCTTCTCTAGTTTCTTTTTCTCTTTTTCTTGATCCTTCGCTTCCTTCTCTCGCTTCTTCTTCTCTATCTTCTTTTGCTTTTCTTGCTCCTTCTTCTTCTCCTCTAATTCCTTCTCTTTCTTCTTCTCTTCCTCTTCCAGAGCCTTACGCTTTTTTTCCGCTTCTTTTTCGTTTAACTCGGTCTGACGAGCTTCTTGTTTCTGCTTCTCTTTGCGCTGCTTGATGATCGCTGGGTCTATTCCTCGGGGTGCTTTGTGGGCGGCTTGAATCGCATCCGAAAAGGGCGTGGGCTTGGGAAACGCGGTTTTCCTTTCGTGCTCAGAGAGCCAAAGGTCCATTTTGCTCACGCGAATCGCGTCGTTCTCCGCGCCCAGCCCCCCCGGTAGAGAAATTTTGGACTTAGGCGGGGCAGCTGCGATCTTAAGAAGCAGCTTGCGATACTCTCGCGGGTCAAAACCACCTGCGATGAGGGTTTTGAAGTTCTCGAGGTCTCCGACCGCAGGCAGAATCGTTTTCAAGAGGAGCGCCGCAAGTTGATCTTGGTTCTCCGCCCAATCCAAAGTACCCGCTGGAATAAGCACCCAAATTTTTTCTGGTTCCGAAACTATCGTGATTTGCGTGGCGGAATTATTCACCCAAACCGCTTGGATCGGTGCGCTACCGCCGCTGATCTTCCACACCCGACTTACGAGCGAATCTAGCTCCGCCTGCGCCACCTGAGCTTTTGCGGGATCTACACGGAAGGATCCGTCTTTCTCTACTTGTTCAGAGAACTTGGCCGGTGGCTCGCTGGCAAGCGCAGGCCAGCTTGCCAGGCTCGCAAGAACCAAAAAGAGCATTCTCAGGGACGAGTTCCTCACGATCCCTTTTCGACAAATATAGAGAAGTTCTGAAGACTTGCCGCATCGCAATACTGTTGCCAATGCGGCTGTAACTACTTCGAAAGACTCTTGAGAATGCGACCCAGGAGCCCTGGCTTCTTGCAACCCGGGTCTAAGCCTAGAAATTTTCGTCTAAAGGGCTCGAGACTCTCGCGAACCTGCACTTCGACGTCCTCCATGAGAAAATCTCGGCCAGGCGGAGAAGCGGCGTGCGAATACATTTCAAGATTAATCACTGCGTCAAGGTACTCGTAGACCGAGTCCTTGATCTCACTTTTTTGTCCGTTGGCCGTAGCCATGACTTCGAGCGCAACGTCCACGGGGCTTGCTCCGTTGCGGGAGCTCGCCTCAATGAGAGCGCCCTCGATTAACTTCCTATTTTCAGGGAGCTTGAGCAGCTCCGGCTGCGTGGAAATCTGCTGAAGGTTGGCAATCACTTCGTCAAAGACGGGATTGAGAACCCCCGTCTTAGCGAGCATACCTTTGCCCTTGAGGGTCGCAGCTAGGCCCAAAATCCTGAAAACAGCGCGCGCGTCAGCGACATCGACTTCAGAAAGAAGCGGATAGTCAAAAACGTAGATCACAGGAGGGTCTTTGCTGAGATCCACTTTGAAGTTTCCACCGTGCCGGTCCTTCTCAAGGCGGATCTTTCCGCTCGCAGGAAGATTAAGCGCGATGCTCTTTTCTTTTTCGTAGATGGCCGCAAAGACTCGTTTTCGGTCGGCAGCATTGAGGTTCTTGAGCGATTGACCTTCGGCAACAAAGTCCACCACGTGCGACTCGGAGATCGGTTTGGCCGGATCGTTCTGGATGACCTTAAACACGAAACCGCTTTTCTCAATGCCCTTCTCGTAAAGCGCCTTCATCTGAGCGTAGTTCTTGCTCTCAAGCGAAGGATCGGCCTGGATCTCGAGATTTCGCTGCACGTGCTTGAGCACCGGCCTGAACTTGCCGTAGGTGGGTCCGCCTTTTTTCTCGAGATAATCGAGCATGCGGCCTAATCGATCCGACTCGATCTCGTTGGAGCGCTTGAAATGCTTGCGCAGGAGTTTAAAGGCGCGGTCGTCGAGGTCAGCTTGGGTGCCATCCTTATACTTCACTCTTAGGACGACTTTGCTCGAAGCAGCGCCCAAGAACTCTTTGACATCAAGGATCTCATCGATGTTCGGGCTTTCGAGCACCTCGCCCATATAGGTGAGGGTGTCAAAGCGAGTGGGAACGCGCCCACGGTCCTGTACGTCTCTGAGCTCGGCCAGGTACTCAGGGGGCAGAAGTCTTCGCTGATACACCTTTTGAGCGATGCTTTGGCCCGAGTTGCCCATGGACTCCAAAAGCACGCGGAACTTCTTAGGTCCTGTCGCCGACGAATCTCCGGCCTGACCCAAGATGAACGAGAGCGAAAGTGTCTCTTGGTGAGGGGCGACCTCATTCATGGAGTAAAGCATCGCCTCGAGCAGGAGGCGGGCAACTTTTTCATGCTCTGGTACTTCGCCGATGGCGAGCCGGATCAATTTTTCTTTCGTGTCACGCGAAGCATACAATCCCCGTGGCGGCGTGATCAGGGAATTGAGAACCAACGCCTTGAGCTCCGGCGTCAGAGCGTGAAACTGACGCCTCAGTCTACTCTCTCCAATTGTTTTGCGAATGAGTTCCTGCACGGACTTAGGCGGCGGACCTTTGCCCATGAGAAACTTGACCATCTCAAATTTGTACTCGGGCTTTTCTCCCACCTTAGAGATGAATTGCCTGAAGACCGCTTGGGCCATCTCCTCATAGCTAGCGCCTGATGAGTTTTTTTCCTGTTCGATCGAAAACGATTCGAATTGATTGGTGTGAAACCGATTGGCCACATCCTCTAGGAGCTCCATCCTAGGAACCGAATCCTCGGGGAAATACTTACGGACTTCGTTCACCGCGTGGGCGATCTGCTCGCTCCTGGATCCGGACTCTGATTTTCCTTTTTGGGCCTGAAACTTATGAAAGATCTTTCGTCGGTATTCGAAATCCCAGAGCACCTTCTTTTCAAGGACCTCCTGGAGTGCCGCAGTGGGTACCTTGTCGTCGCTCAGATAAAGATCCCGGCCCATCTCATCGGTAAAATGCGTGGCTCCTCTGCTAGCCAATGCGATAAAAAGTCGATGCCTCTTTTCGAAGTCCTTTGGATAATTTCCGGATCGCTTCAAAGCATCCACCCAGAAGCGCTGCCGCTCCTCAGACACCGTAAGATCGTATTCGTATGCGGGGCCTTTATTCTTCTCATCGAAGGCTAGGAGCTGTTTCTCAAGCTCCTTCTTCTCGCGCTCCGCAATCTCAAGCGCTTCCTGTTGGGCTTTTAAAATCCGCGTTTCTTCATCAATCTTTCTCTTTCGTGCTTCTTGTTCCGCGATCTCCTTGGCCCGAAGCTCTCTTTTGTAACGCTCCTCCATCTCACGTTCCCACTCGATGCGTTCCTTCTCCTTTTGCTCCCATTCTTTGCGCGCTTTCTCTATGCGCGCTTTCTCTTTCAGCGCCTTCTCCTGGGCCTCTGCTTTTATAGGACCCCAGTGCTCCGGCTCGCCTTGCGTGATTTCGATCTGTTTGATGCCTTGCTTTTCGAGCTCCGCCTTGAATTCACGCTCCTTCTGGTCTCTCTCCTTTTGCTCAAGCTCCCTTCGTTCACGTTCTTTCTGCTCACGCTCTCTTTTTTCAAGCTCCTTCCGCTCACGCTCTTCTCGTTCTCGTTCTTTTTCCTCCCGCTCCTTTTTCTCCCGCTCTTTTCGTTCGCGTTCTTCTTTCTGAATTTCCTTTTTCTGGACCTCTTGCCACTTGAGCTCCCGTTCAAGCCGTATTGCATCGAGATCCCGGCTTTTTTGACGCTCCTCGACCCAGCCCTTGAGGTTGCTTCCTTTGACCCAAGCTCTCTCGTCCGCGGAAATTTTTTCGATTTCGTCCACCGTCACAACCGACGTAGCTCCCCGATCGACAAGCCCGTATAAAGATTCGTACTTCATCCACTCAACTCGGGCGCCCGCCTCCAACTGAGGGGAGGCCATTATTTCGAAGAACTGAGTCGCACTTTTCGAGTGAGCTTCGATGACGCGCGAAACTTCCTTTTCAATGCCGCGGTTCTTCCACTTCAACAGGACTCTGTCTTCGCCACCGTCGGAGATTTCTTTGACCCGCCACAAAGCGTTGAGTTTCTGGACGGGGCCCATCGCCGGGGACTTGAGGACCGCATCTAAGACATCCCAATAGTCGAAGTAGCTGTCTAAGTAGCCCTTATTTTCTTTGAGATGGTTCAATGCGGTAAATGCAAAGGGTTCGCCTCGATTTGCCGAGGACCGAACCCAATCGAGAACATACTTTTTGAAAATGAGCTTCTGGTTGCCAAACAAGCTCTTGTACCAAACCTCCAATGCATCAGTCTTTTCTTGATCGGTATTGAGATGAGGTAAAAATTTCCTGAGATAAAATTCGATTTCCGAATCACGCAGCTTCGACGGGTCCTTTAGAATCGCCAGGCGCAAATCCGAGACCGTATTAATCACGGGAGGAACTCGAACTGCGGCCTGAAGAGAAACGAGCGTGGGGAGATCCAGCCTCGAACCCAATCCCTCGAGGTGTTTTAGGGCGAGACTTTGAATCTCTGGATCGGTCGAATGACTGGCGACACGTGCCATTTCACTCAGCAAAGCATTCGAGCCTAATTCGCTTCGGATCCCACGATATCCTTGGCTCAAGGACTCCAAATCACGCATGTTATGAAAATTCCAAGAGAACGAAGACTCAAGAGCCTGAAGCTCTTGGACTTCGTGAGGTTTTTTCAGAAGCCAGTCTAAGCGAGTGCTCCAATCCCAGCTCGCGCTACTCGCTTGGTCGTGAAGATAGGAATCCAAAGCCCCCCAAAAAAGAACACGTTGTTTTTCGGTGAGGGCTCCAAAACCAGGGTCGCTATTGATCATCCTGACCAGATCCGCGCGACGCAGGGTATTCGTATCCCTTCCCGGGAACCGCTCCTGAAACTGCAGTGCAAACTGCTCGACCGCCTCGGCGCGCCTCTTAACCACCGGCAGCTCCTCCTCAGTGAGCAGCTTCTGCTTGAAGGCCATGGGAACGTACTTCGTGGCCTGCTTTGAATAGATCTGACTGAATCTCTCGATGAACTGCGGAGTTCCTGCATAAGGAGGCAGGGCTTGAACCGCTTTATGAATCTCACGAACCAGGGGAAGAAACTCCTGAGGCGTCTTGGCTTTATCAAGAAAGCCAAACAAAGCCTCCAGTCTCTGAAACTTGCCCACACCTTGGAGATCCTTGCCCGTTAGAGCTTGGTAGGCCTCCAGCGACTCGACTTTGAACTTTCCAAGGATCTTGTTCTCGATCTCAAGGGCACGCGGCGCCCTTCTTTCTTGAGGGATTCCCCACTCCTGAGTGCCCTCAAGAAGCTCCAACATTTGAAGTCTCTTGCCTCGGTCTGGGAGTTGGGCGGCCACATCGACGGCAGAATCAAACCTCATCTGCGAGTCAAGCGTTCCGATCGTCAGAACCATATCTCCTCTGACAAGCTCGGGGTCTTTGTTCTCTAAAAAGACGTCCCTAAAACTTCTTCCGCTGACGACTCCATTGAAATAGTAGGTGGCGATTTTCTCTTTTGGGAAGTTCAGCAAGAGTTTCACTTGAAGCTCGGGCGACAAGCTCTTGAAGAGGGGGTCATGGGTAAGAGCTTGAATCGCTTCTTTCCCTGAGACAGATCTCCTCGGTATTCTGGCCGCAGCAAGCTTGGCATCTCGCTCTTCCGTAGCGATCCGATTGGCTTCTTCTTTCTCGAGTCGCTTTTTTTCCGCTGCGGCCTCTTTTACCTTCCTTTTCTCTTCCCTCTCTTGGTTTTCCTTCTTTTCTTTTTCGAGCGCTTGCTCCTGCTCTAGCCGCTTGATGGCGAGCGCTTCTTCTTCCCTTTTCTTTTTCTTTTCTTCCTTCTGCAGCCGCTCTGCCTCGTCTCGCTGAGGCTTACCGCGCTTCCACTCTTCTTTTTCTCGTTTCTTGCGCTCTTTCTCTTGTTGCTTGGCTAACTCTTTTTCGCGCTTTTCGTGTGCTTCCTTTCTCTTTTGCTCTTCCTTCTCAAGTCGCTCGATCTCTTTCTCTTCTGCAATGCGCCTCTTGTCCTCGATCTCTTTCTGCTGCTCTTGCATGAGCTGGGCGAGCGCTTCAGCTCCCTTTCTCTCTTTCTCCCGCTGCTTCTGGAGACGCGCCGCCTCGTCTCGCTGAGGCTTGCCTCGCTTCCACTCTTCTTTTTCTCGTTTCTTGCGCTCTTTCTCTTCCTGCTGCTCGCGCTTCTTCTGTTCTTTCGCTTTCTCTTTCTCGCGATTTGCTTGCGCTTTCTTTTCGTCTTCTAATTCTTTCTCGCGCTTCTCTTGTTCTTTTCGTTCAGCCTTAAGCTTCTTTTTTTCGGCCTCTTTTTGCTGCTTCTGCACGAGCTTGGCGAGGGCTTCCTCACCCTTTTTCTTTTTTTCCTGCTCCTTCCGCTTCCGCTCCGCCTCGTCTCGCTGAGGCTTGCCACGCTTCCACTCTTCTTTTTCTCGTTTCTTGCGCTCATCCTCTTGTTGCTTGGCAAGCTCCTTGTCGCGCTTTGCTTGCGCTTTGACTTTCTTCTTCTGTTCCTTCTCTAACCGCTCATGCTCTTCTTTATCGGCCTTGAGTTTCGCCTCAGTTTCTTTCTTTTCTTTTTCCCGTTGGAGCGCTTCTTCTTGCTGCTTTTTCTCTAACGCTTTCTGCTGCCGCTCTCTCTCTTCTCTCTGCGGCCTGTCGCGCTCCCATTCTTCCCGTTCCTTTTTTTTGCGCTCCGCCTCCTCGCGATCTTCTTGCTCTTTCTTTTTCTTTTCTTGTTCCTTTTTGAGCTTCTCTTGTTCTTTTTTATCGGCCTTGAGTTTTTCTTCGGCTTCCTTCTTTTCTTTTTTCTGCCGATTGATTTCTTCTTTCTTCCTTTCCTCTTCCCGTCGAATGACCTCCGGATCGATTCCGCGAGGAGCCTTGTGAGCGGCGCGAACGACATCCGAAAAGGGGGTGGGCTTAGGAAACGCAGCTTTTCTTTCGTGGTCCGTGAGCCAAAGGTCCATCTTGCTCACGCGAATAGCGTCATTTTCGGCGCCCAGCCCGCCTGGCAGATTGAACTTGGATTTAGACTTGGTTCGAGCGGCTTCGACCTTAAGAAGTAGCTTACGGTACTCTCGTGGATCAAAACCCGCAGTACCCAGAACTTTGAAGTTCTCGATATCTCCGGCATCTGGCTGAATCATTTTCAAGATGAAAGCGGCGAGTTGATCGTGGTTCTCGGCCCAATCCAACGTGCCCGCGGGAATAAGAACCCAGATCTTATCAGGCTTTGAAATGACGGTGATTTGCGCACCGGAAGTATTCACCCAAACGGTTTGGATAGGCGGATGCGCACCACGGGCTGCCCAAAGATGAGCCACAATAGAGTCGATCTCAGCCTGAGCTATCGGAACTTGGGAGGACTCGACGCGAAAAGATCCGTCCTTCTCTAATTGCGCAGCGAACTCCGGCGGTAACTCGCCTGCAAACGCAGACCAGCTCGCCGCGCTCGCGAGAATCAAAAAGAGCATTCGGAAGGACGAGTTCCTCACGATCCCTTTTCGACAAATGCAGAGAACTTCTGAAAGCTTAACGCAGCGCGAATTAACTTCGCGCTGGGCGCATGACGCCGCTAGCCAGGTCGATTTTTAGGCTCTCTTTGCTGATCGAAACGTCCTCAGCGTAAAGCGGCACCACCGATCCATCCTTGCTGCTTTGCACAATGAGCTCGCCCGCTTCGCCCAAACCCATCACGACGCCCTTTTGGTCCGCCCATTGAATCTCGACGCCCGGATTCAACACACCGCTCAATAAGAATGCGCGCTCAACGGGAGACGTCCCTTCGAGGTAGAGCCGCTCCAAGGCCATCAAGACGGAGTGCGCCATAAAATCGATGTGCTGCTTGGCCTCACCACCGACACAGGCCGTGGGCATTCCGGGCACGCTTGGTGCGCTTTTGAAGTTCACGCCAATGCCGATGACGATAAAATCCGAATTCCCTTCGCAAAGCAGGCCGCCTAACTTGGCCCAGCCGTCCCCCTGTTGGACATACAGATCGTTAGGCCACTTAAGAAATACTCGCAGCCTCCCGTTGATGCTCTCTACCGCTCGCGCCACCCCCTCGGCCGCAGCCAAAGGAATCCACGTCATCAATCGTGCGGGCTCCGCATCAAAATCCTTGGGCCTCACGACGAGAGACAAATGCAGATTGCCCGACTCGGAGCTCCATTCGTGCCCCGAGCGCCCGCGACCTCGCGTCTGCCGGTCAGCCGAAACCCAGTAACCGCTGGGCGCCCCAGTCTCGGCGCATTGGCGCGCGACATCGTTGGTTGATTCGCATTCCTCGAGCCACAGGCCTTCGTGGGCCTTTACCCACTTCGACGCGCTAGCCATGAATAATCCACCGCTTGGACCGAATGAGTGAGACTTCCGACCGAAAGCACGTGAACACCTTCCATCACGTACTCGCCAATATTTTGCGCATTGAGACCACCTGAGATCTCGATGATCGCACCGCGTGCTTTCTTCACGGCCTCGCGCGCCTGGGCGGGAGTGAAGTTATCGAGCATGATGATCTCGGCTCCCGCGCCCTGAGCCTCATCGAGCTCTCGCAGGTTGCGGACTTCGACTTCCAATCTCAGGGAATGGGGCGCCACTCGCCTTGCCGCCTCAATCGCGGCTGCCACACCGCCTGCCGCGGCGATGTGGTTTTCTTTGATCAAAACCCCGCCAGCCAAATTGACTCGGTGAGGATGCCCCCCGCCCGCGATCACTGACTCGATGGCCAAGTCGCGATAGCAGGGAAGGGTCTTGCGGGTCAAAGTCACCCGGGGAGCTTCAAACCCGCGCGAGCGTTCGCGCACGATCTTCACAAGCTTGTGCGTCGCAGTCGCAACGCCTCCGGCATACGCAGCCAGATTCAATGCCGTGCGCTCAAGCGCCAACGTCAGGCGCGCAGGTCCTCGGATCTCAGCCACGCGCTGATCGGCTTTGTGCTCCTGGCCGTTTTCTAAAAAACTCCGAATAGCGACCCGAGGCATCACTTGGGCAACCGCTGCGATCAGGCCTTGGGCGGCCCAAACGCCTGGGGACTTGGCGATCCAATCCACGGTGAGCAGGTCGTCTCCGCCTGGAAGCGAGCGCGCCGTCCAATCCAATGCCCAGTGGTCCTCGGCGAGGCCTTGTTCCAGCAGCAGCTTCCAAACGGGGGTGCTCTCGTGATACATGGGGCGCACTCTGACATATGAATACTAGAAAGCCAACAGGCCGCGGCCCCCAGGATCTAAGACCCCTCTCCTTCGAAACCAGCGTCAATCGCTATGCCGAAGGCTCCGTCATCATTAAATGCGGCAACACTCATGTGCTTTGCACCGCTTCGGTAGAAGAAAGCGTCCCCGGCTGGCTCAAAGAGCAGAATAAGCAAAAAAACCAGGCCCACGGCTGGATCACGGCTGAGTACGCCATGCTCCCGCGCGCCACTCACACGCGCTCGAGGCGCGAACGCGAGAAGATCGGCGGCCGCACCCACGAGATCCAAAGACTCATCGGTAGGGCTCTGCGAACGATGGTGGACATGTCCCAATTGGGCGCGCGCTCGATCCTCGTGGATTGCGACGTACTACAGGCCGACGGCGGAACGCGCACCGCTTCGATCACCGGCTCCTGCGTGGCGGTAGCCATGGCCCTTCAAAAGTTGATTAGCGAAGGCAAAGTCCCTCGCTCCGCGTGGACGGACACTGTGGCTGCAGTAAGTGTGGGCCTTTGCGATGGCAAGGCGCTCGTGGACCTGGATTACGAAGAGGACTCGACTTGCGACGTGGACATGAACTTTGTCGTCACCGGCGCCGGCCGCTTTGTCGAAGTGCAAGGCACTGCCGAGCGCGCTCGTTTGACCTAGACCAGCTTGATTCGTTGACCAAAGCTGCGATGAGCGCGACTAAAAACCTTCGCGCAGCCCAGCTCGAGCAATTCAAAAAGCTGGGAATCGAGATCTAGTCCGCCTTAAACAGCTGCTAAATATTCAAGGCGCCTATCCTGGGATTACCCTACACTTTAAGGATGGACACCCCCCTGACACCAGCAAGCTTTGGTCCACGCGCCGTGGCCCATCTCATCGACTTCGCCATTCTTTGTGTCTTGCTTGGCATGTTCTCATTCGTCGTGCAGATGATTCCCTTCATGAAGGCGGACGCGAGCGGCGAAGTTCATGGTTGGGCGGGGTTGGTATTCCTAGGCGCCTATCTTTTTCTGGTCGTTGCTTGGTCGGAGAACTATTACCGCAACGGCGGAGCCACTCCGGGCAAGGCCGCCATGCGCCTCAAAGTCATTCAAAGCAACGGCAGCGAAGCCGTGCTCTCCACCAAGCAAATCCTACTGCGCGAAGTTTTAGGTAAACAGGTCTTCATGTGCGCGACGCTAGGGCTTACGGCTTTTGTGAGCGCATTCAGAAAAGACGGCCGAGCCTTGCATGATCTGATTGCAGGCACCAGGGTCGTGCGAGTGCCTCGGGTCTAACTACTGCAGCAGATCCATCACCTTGACCGCACCACCCGAATAGATGATCTGGCTGGTGGTTTGCGTGTAAGCCACGCCGTCGCCCAAGGCGCCCATATACGGATAGCCCCAGCAGTAAGCGTCTTTTCCGGAGTTGATCGCAGCGCAAGCGTGGTTAAAGCCCAGCGCAAACGAGCTCACGTCCTTGATGATAGGAAT
>JBGAWT010000276.1:0-3319 GCA_044227445.1 Bdellovibrionia bacterium
AAAAGATAACCCACTGACTTTTGAGCGCAGCGATCTTTCAGTCAAAGCCCAGCTCGCCCTGGCGATGAGTCGCGTGCTCTCCGTTAGCCCTGAGCTCGCAGCGAAGATGCAAGCGGTGTTGGATCATTTGGAGAAGCCGGGAGCTGACGTGCCGGTTGAAGAAGGGTTTTCCATCGCCCCTCCTCAAGATGTGGCGCTGAAGTTCTTGAAGCTCAAGAAAGGCTGCACGCTTCAGGGTGTGGCGGTTTACGACGACGCCGCCAATCAGCTCACTCATGATCCCGAGCTCCTGAACGCGATGGGCAACACCGATCACGCGGCGACGTACTTTCATGAAGCTGTTTACAAAGTGCTCAGAGGGCCGCCTTTTAATGTTCAAGTTTCAACTGAAGCTCGCCGGTTGACGGCGATCTTCTTCGCCAAAGAAGATCTGCCGTTCGTGGATCCAATGAAGGATCGCAATTTGGTGAACTTCGAATGCGAGGCGGGGGATCAGTATCGGTTTTTCATTACCCAGCTCTTGGATCAACGCTCCCGCCTTCAGTTCACCAAGATTGCGGGTCACACGGTTTTTGATCGCGTCTTTTACGAAACGCCTCCTGGGCATTCTACCTGGCCCACTTACGGAGTTTCGCCGTTCGCTCGGGAGAAGTCCGATGCCAACTACTGGAAGACCTTTTTCCGTAAGTTCGGCGAGGGTTTTCAACGCAAGCCAGCGCGCGTGATCGAAAATGCGTGGTATCGGGGCGGATATCGTTACCAGGCCAAGCTCGATACGATCTCGGCGTCTGAGCCTTCCATTCCTGTGGTTCTTTCGGTCACCGATCCGATCGCTCAAGAAGAGTGCCTGCGGGATGTTTACGACGGGGACAAGAGTTTCTGCACCCCTTGGCATTGGAGCCCCATGATGATCGTGGAGAATTACTCCACCACGATCGGTCGCTTTGGAACCAGCGAGCAGCTGAAGGTCACCTGCAAGAAGCGCTAGTCTCTGAGGCGCCAGGCCATAAGCCCCGTGAGCGCTCCAAAGAACGACGCTCCTACGAGCAGGCCCGTATCTCCGATGCGCGCGCCGATCGCCGCGTCCTGAATGTTCATCACGCAGTAGATCGCTAGCGTCGTTTGAAGGCCTTTTGGGGAGGCTCGCAAGCAGCTCCAAGCCATGAGCCCAGCGATGGCCACTTGGCGTGCGGCCCACATCTGCGAGAGGTAATCCGCGCCATTGGCGGCAAAATCGATATGGGGCATGAAGGTAGCGGGCGAGAGGTAGATCGATGCGCCTACGAACAGTCCTAGAGCTGAAATGAGGGAGCTAACGACCCGAATCCACATAGGAAGAGAAGTTTTTGCCATGGGCAAAGTATGGCCCAGTCCTTGTTTTTTAAATAGACTCCCCGGGTCACATACTGTACACCGAGAACAGGAGTGAAAGATTCCAGCTTGCCTAAAGGCATCTGCGAGCGACACCCAAGTATTTTGTCGGCGCGTCATTTGTGACCATTTCAGAAGAGAAAGCGCGGCCGTGAACACGAGCCATAAAAGAGCAGTGTTAAGAAAATGGGTGACGTTCGGGGGAATGGCCGTGGCCTTGCTGGTGACGACCTCGTTCGAAGCGAACGCTAGGTCAAAAGGTGAAATTTTGGTGGAGACAGTCGGCGTAAGCACCGCCGTAGGATTAGTCGTCGGAGCATCGACGTTGCCCTTTTATCAGAGCCCCGGGTCCAATTTAATTAACCTGGGTATCGGAGCGGCCGCTGGTTTGGTCGTAGGATTAGGGATTTTCGCGTTCGAATGGCTCAGCGGGCGATTGGATAAAAGTTTAATGGCTGATTCAAATTTTGGAACGAACAACACAAGTTCTACTTCATTGCTTCAGCCCCAGACATCCAGTCTGCAGTCCTCGGTAATCGTTTACGCCCCCTTGCTCACCGTTAGCTGGTAGTTCGCGCGTTGTCGCGACTGCCGAACAAGGAGGGCCACATCATGGCCAATGAACTCATTATTAATGCATCTCTTCCTGAAACGCGTATCGCGCTCATGGAAGACGGCGAAATCCAAGAACTGCTGATCGAAAGAGCTTCAGGAAAAGGCATCGTCGGAAACATCTACAAGGGCCGCGTCACACGCGTCCTACCCGGCATGCAAGCCGCGTTCGTGGATATCGGCCTCGAGAAGGCCGCGTTTCTTTATGTCGACGATGTTTACGTCCATTCGGCTAACTATGGCATGGAAGACGACGCGCCAGCCGATAGCGAAGGCGGTGAAGCGGGCACTTCGGGAGAAGGCTCGATGGAAGCGGCGCCGACGGCTGAGGAAAGCGCAGCCGATGAAGCTGCAGCCGAAGCTCAAGCTCAGGAATTCGCCGATGCCGCGGATTACGCTGAAGACATGAGCGACGAAGATTCAGATGACGAAGAAGGCGAAGCAGAGGGCGAAGGCGAAGAGCCTGTTTCAATGGGCCCTCCGCCCGAAGGTGAGAATGACGGCGGTGGCAGCGATGCGCCGGCCGAAACCGTTTCGGCCCCTGCTCAAGCAGATGGTGGTGGCGAAGGCGCCGCTGCAGGTCCCGCCGGCCCAGCTGGTGACGGCGCTCGCGGTCCACGCGGTCGTCGTGGCCGTCGCGGAGGACGCAATCGTCGCCGCGGAGGCGGACGAGATCGCGATCGTGGGCCATTCAAAGGCCGCAGCGAAGGCGGTGCTCAAGATGCCTCAGGCCAAGGTGCCGATGGCGAGCCTCTGCCGGAGAACTACCAAGAACAAGTTTCTGAGACAGGAGATACCGAGAGCGATCGCGCAGCACTAGGGGCGGATTCGGCTGAGGGGAATTTCCAAAGCCCAAACATGGTTTACGGAGAAGGTTCCGCAGAAGGAGCCTCGACGAGCGCAGACCCGTCCTCTGCAGGCGGCGCTACGATGCCACGCGAGCAGATGCGTCGCGAGATGCGCCATGGACGCGGTCGTGATCGTAAGATGCGCACGCGTTCGTCCAACCGTCCCCCACGCGCTCAGGTCAATATTCAGGACTTGCTCAAGGAAGGCCAAGAAGTTCTCGTTCAGGTCGCCAAAGACCCGATCGCAACCAAAGGCGCGCGCCTCACTTGCCATATCAGCTTGCCGGGCCGCCACTTGGTTTGCATGCCCACGATCGATCACGTCGGCGTATCCCGCCGGATCGAGCGTGATGACGAGCGTCGCCGTCTGCGTCAGTACGTCGAGCAGCAGCGCAACAATCGCTTAGGATTCATCATTCGCACGGCCAGCGGCAAGCAGCCCGAAAAGCGCATCACCTTGGACATGGAATACCTCTCCCGCCTTTGGG
>JBGAWT010000010.1:0-28339 GCA_044227445.1 Bdellovibrionia bacterium
GCTTTGACGAAATCTACGAAGTAAGGAGCTTTGTTAGACGAAGGCTGCGCAGGTGCTAGGCGAACCGGAAGCTTGAGCGCCGCTTGCATCTCTTCTTCGGCAAGCTGGCCCGTATCCACCATCTTCTTGAGCACGAGCCGTTGGCGTTCCAGGGCGCGATCTTTGTGGCGATAAGGCGAATAAAACCCTGGGCCGCGAATCAGGCCCGCCATCATGGCGATTTCGGCCAAATTGAGCTGATCGAGCTTTTTGCCGAAGAAGTGCTTCGCGCCTTCGGATACGCCGTGAACCTCGAAGCTTCCGACTTGCCCGAGGTACACCTCGTTTAAGTAGCGCTCCAAGATCTGCTGCTTTTCGAACTTGGCTTCCAAAAGCAGCGATAAGAACAGCTCGTTGAACTTGCGGAAGATGTTTTTGGAGCGGCGAACCATGAGGTTCTTGACCAGCTGTTGAGTCAGCGTGCTTCCGCCTTGGGCGAGCCTCAGGCTCCTCAAATTGACCCAGATGGCGCGTGCGATGCCCCGGGGATCCAGCCCCTTGTGCTCCAAAAAGTGCTGATCTTCAACGGCGATAATGGCCTGCCAAACCATCGGCGGAATATCGTCGTAATGAACGTAGTCGCGGATCTGGCGCTTGGCTTCTTCGCCTGAGCGAGAGAGCGTGGCTACGATCTCAGGTTCCAAGAAAAGATCCGGAATCTCTTTGTCGCCTAGGAGGATCTTCTCAATCGGCGCTTTGGGCTCGGCGCTCGCGAATTGAACTTGAACCGGCGTGGCCTTTTGGACCGAGAGAATCGGATGGCTGTCCGGAAGCAGGTAAGTCGGATAGGTCGGCGTACGCAGCTTGAACGACAGCTTGTTGCCGTCGGCGGCCATCGGATAGGCAAGCGCGCGCAAGTGATCTTCGAGCTGCCTGCGGGGCAAGCCAGGAGCCGCACGGAAGACGTCGGAGTAAATTCGAGTCGGCGTGGAGTCTTCTTGCGTGGCGAAAGCGACCTCGAGCTGATGGTAAAGGTAGGTCAAGTAACCCACGAACGCTGCCGTGAGCACGATTCCGATGACGAGCCAACCCCATCGGGGAATTCGTTTGAGGTGTTTAATCGCTTGACTGTCCACAGGTCGGTCAATAAAACCTGGCATACCTTAAGGTTCGGATCAAGAGAGAGGAACGAAACCGCGTGAAAGCTTTCAAAACGCTTCGTCATTATATGTTTGCATTTGCGGGAGTTCTCTCGTGGGCGATCTTGCCCACGGCACATGCTCTTGAGCTCGATTGGTCAGGCCAGTTTCGCGCTGAGGCTAACTACGTGCGCTACGTGCCGGATTACTCGGCCAACGGCCTTTTGAACAATAACCTCAACGGTTACTACATTCCCGGAAGCGGCTCTCAGGACGCGATCTTCCAGGCGCTGTTCTTAAGGCTCAAGCCCAAGATCATCGTCAACGACAACACCTACATCAAATCCGAGTTTTGGCTGGGTGATCCGGTGTTTGGCTTGTTCGGCTCCGCCGCACCTCAGATCTGGTCTAATCGCCAATACTACTCCACGCAGTCCGGTGGGATCCCGATCAGCGCGCAAAGGCTGTGGGGTGAGTTTCAAAGCGACTTCGGCGTGTTCCAAGTCGGCCGCGTTCCGCTGCATTGGGGCTTGGGCATCAACTGGAACCAAGGCGACGGGCTTTGGGATCGCTTTATGTCCACGGGCGATGCGATCCGCTGGATCGGCAAGATCGGTAACTTCTCGCTGGTTCCAAGCTTCATCGTTTATTCGATCGGAAACACGATCTCCAATTTCACGGGCGCAGTGATCGATCTGTCGATCGCGCTGAAATACGAGAATTTGGACGACGACCTCGAAGCAGGCGTCAATCTCATCAAGCGTTACGCTGGCAACGGCCAAGACCCGATTTTCGGCTATTGGGGTCCGCAAGGCACCGTCACGAGTGTCAACTACCTGCTCGTGGATATCTTCGCGCACAAGGGCTTGGGCAAATTCACCTTCGGTGTCGAAGCTCCGATCGTGTTCGGCAATATGGGCTCCATTCCTTACGCAAGCTTTGCGGTGGCCGGCGAAGTGGGTTTTAAGCCCAACGAGACGTGGGAAACCAAGCTCAAGGCAGGCTATGTGCCTGGCCAAGGCGGTTCGTCTTCGACCAATATCAGCGCATACGGCGCGTATTACATGAACCCGGCCTACAAACTGGGCTTGCTCATGTTTAACTATCGCTTTGACGAATTCTTCCGCAATCAGACGAACAACAATCCTGCTAACAATTCGAACCCTTCGTACGCCGCTCCTAACTATTTGGGCTCGCAGTACGATTCTCCGATCTCAAACGCTATTTACGCGGCGTTGACTCAGAACTTCCAGCCTTGGGACAAGTGGGGGTTCTCGGCTACCGCCGTTTACGCTCATGCGATCCAAACCGCTCAGGCCGGAAGCTTCTACTTCAACTCCTGGGATCGCCGCATGGATCCGACAGCTGCTGTGAAGACTCAGTCCGCTCCGATCGGCTTTGAGTTCGATCTGGGCGCTCACTATCAGTGGGACGAGTTCTTCCGCTTCCAATTGGATGCCGGGATGCTGCTGCCTTTTGGATACTTCGCGTTCAACAACACCGCGACGGACAATCCGACCGCACCGTTGTTTGGAGTGAGCTTGAAGGCCGGAGTGAACTTCTAGCCACAGCCATTCGATTCATTCACGGCCATTAAATACTGTTCTCGGCGCGGATGACGGTTTGCTTTCGGAATCAGTTTCGGCTTCGGCTGAGAGTTCGCGGAAACAGGCTCCTACTGCCGTTTTCGGGGTGATGACTCGGTTGATCAAAGTTTCCTTTATAAATCGGTCAGTTATAAAACCGACTAAAAAGTACTAATATAGTCCACTTTTCAGTTTACAACTTAGTCCACTCGACATAAACGCGCTTTAAACAAACTGTTTCTTAACCCAAGAGGAGCTTCGACTCATGAAAAAGCTGTCTGTTCTTTTCTTATCCTTAGTTTCGCTCGTCGCGAGCCAAGCTGCATTCGCTGGCAAAGCTGACGATCTTCAAAAATGCGTGGATCGCGTCAAGGAAGCGGGCTGTACGTTTTCGAACAACGACTCTGACCGCGTTGAAGACAACGTCTACAAGTGCCGCCAAGCTAAAGACAAAGACGGCATTTTCGAAGTATTCCTCCTCAACGACGCAGGCAAAGTCGTCGTTGTTGATACCGACGGTTACAACCGCTGCGCTAAAGCCAAGTACACCCTCGACCCTAAGGGCATCACGGAATTCAAAGTCATCGGAAACTCCAAGGAAGGCGTTCGCGTTTACTTCTTGAGCAATTCCGGCCGCGTTTACACGATGGATACGGACCAAGTGGTTTACGAAATCCTCAGCGGCAGCGGCAACTCCTACGACACCGTTGTCGACATCAAAGGCGTTAGAGACGACGCGACTGCGATCAAGCTGGTCATGAAGGGCAACATGCAAGACGTGACCTTCACCCGCAAGCGCATCGAGCAAAAGCTCCGCACCGCCGGCAGCTGGAGCACGAACGAAGCACGCAAGGTCGAGTTCCGCTGGACGACGACCAACCGCAGCTTGTTCCGCGACGAATAAGCTGATCTAAGATTAGCCCCTCGCTGAGAAATCAGCGGGGGGCTTTTTTTTTGCTGTTTGGGAATCTTTGAAGCGGGCTTTTGCAGATATCGATCTGATACTTGAGCGCCACGGGGTCTTTGTCGATCTTCTGGGCGAACTCTTTCTTAAGTCGTGCGTATTCCTCGGATGAAACCGAGGGTTTTGGGGTCTTCCCAGGCGTATAAGGCTCAAATTCCGCAAATCCCTTGAACTTGCTGCCGTAGAGCGACTCGGTGAGCGGCGCTTTGTTATCCAAGCCCAGGATCGAAACGGATTTAGAGACTCTCCTCGCGTTGCTCCTAACGAAGCTCTTTTGCTCTTTGGGCACAAAAGCCAAGATCTTGACCTGTGCCGAGATGCCCTTGAGCTTGAAGTACTTTGATAAATAGTCGTGAGCCGAAAACAGGCTCATCCCGCTTACCGAGAAGTCCATCACCAGCAGAGTCTTTCCCTGCAGCCGTTCGGCTGAGGGAAGCACTCGTTCAAAGTGCTTGAATAGATCGGCTTCGGCATCCGGAGACAGCGGATTGTTCTTAAGCGTCTCCCGTGTAGTGGACCAAGGGAGGTTCATCGCTTGGATCGGCGCGCCAGCGGCCGAAAAAGCCTGCAAAAAGCCCACGATCGGCGTGGGGCTACGTCCCAGGCCCACGTAAAAATGACTCTTCTCCGGGAATTTGCGCAGCATCTGAAGACTCAAATCTCGAATCGCCTCGTACTCGCCGCCTTTGAGGGCCGGAGCGTTCGGAGGTTGAGAGGAGCCCAGAAAAAGGAGCGTCGAAACGAGGATCGCGGTTCGAACGACCTTTTGCATGGAGAGCCGTCCTTACTGCACGGTGAAGTTATTGAGCAGAACGTTGGTGACGAGCAGCTTCTTTTCTTCGTTTCCTTGCCCAGTCTCAGTCACGATGGCGTTAGCCAAATCCAAGATCTCGGACCTGAGGACGTATCGCCCCTGCACCGAATTGAGTTCATGAAACGCCTTAGTGCCCAGTAGGTGCAGCACCTTGTCCATGATCTTGGCCTTGTTGTTGGTGATTTGGTACGCACGGTCCTCATCGCGAATCTCAAGCGCGTATCCCAGTGTCACGTAGTGAAGCTTGCCTTTGACCTGCTGGGCGCCTTCGCCGGCGGCCGGGCGATCGGGCGTGGCTTTGATGTTCACTGTAAACGTATCAAAGGTCACAAAGGCGACCTTGGTCGGAGCTGCGGGCTTTTCGAGCTTCGCTTCGATCTTGCGACGCTCGCCGGATTCGGTGATCGCAGGACGCTTAAACATCAGGCGTGTATAGGCCAATGCTCCAACTGCCCCAGCTACAGCCAGGGTATTGACCAGGGCTAATACCAGCGGAAGCTTCGAAGGAGCCTGCGGAAGTCCCTCGCCCGGTAAACCGGGGGCTGCGGTTTTGGCTTCGTCGGCCATACCCGATTAGTGTAGGGGCGAACGGGCCGAAAGGGAAGCCGGGGACGTAAGGCCTTAATTAGGGGCGAACGGCCTCGTAGGGAAGGCCCAGGTCGTCGGCGACCTGCTTGTAAGCGACCTTCTTATTGAGGATGTTCACGCCCTTGCGCAGAGGCTCGTCCTTAGCGACGGCATCTTTCCAGCCCATGTTGGCGATCATCAGCGCGTACTTGGTGGTCACGTTGGTGAGCGCGTAGGTCGAAGTGCGGGGCACTGCGCCTGGCATATTTGGAACTGCGTAGTGAATGATTCCATCCACCGTGTACGTCGGATGCTCGTGGCTCGTAGGCTTGCACGTCTCTACTGAGCCGCCTTGGTCCACCGCGACGTCGATGATCACGCCGCCGGGTTGCATCTCAGAAACCATCTCTCTGGTGACAAGCTTAGGAGCTTTGGCACCTGGGACGAGCACGCCGCCGATGACGAGGTCCGCGGTGCGGACGGCTTTTTCGACTTGCTCGCTGTTGGAGTACAGCGTGTTGATCTCGTTTCCGAAAACGTCAGCCAGGTAGTCCAAGCGATGAACGTTGGTGTCGAGGATGGTGACCTTAGCGCCCAAGCCCACAGCCATTTTAGCTGCGTTGATACCGACGACGCCGCCTCCCAGGATAACCACGCGACCGCGTTCAACGCCGGTGACTCCGCCCAAGAGCATGCCCTTGCCGCCGTGATCGTGCTGCAAGTAAGAAGCGCCGATCTGGGTGGCCATGCGGCCTGCCACTGCGCTCATCGGAGCGAGCAGCGGGAGCGAGCCGTCGGGCATCTGGATCGTTTCGTAGGCGATGCCCACGATGCCGCGTTCCATCAATGCCTTGGTCAGGCGCTCATCGGCAGCCAGGTGAAGGTAGGTGTACAAAATCTGGTTTTCGCGAAGCAGGGGGTATTCTTCGGGAAGGGGTTCTTTGACCTTAACGATCATGTCGGCGCGATCGTAAACTTCCTTGGCGCTCTCAACCATCGTGGCGCCTGCCTTGCGGTAGTCTTCGTCGGTGATTCCGACGCCAGCGCCTGCGCGCGTTTGGATCAGAACTTTATGGCCCGCTTGGGTCAGGGACCTGACGCCAGCGATCACCATTCCAACGCGATTTTCTTTGTTCTTAATTTCTTTTGGGACGCCGACGATCATGAAAAATCTCCTGTTTAAAAGGTATGGCCGGACCTTATCAAAGCTCTCTGGGGGCGCAAGGGCGAAAGCTACTCTGTGGAGACTTCTTCGTACGAATCCACCATGGGTCTGAGCACCTTCATGCTCAGCTCGATCTGCTCATCCCACTGCTTGAGGTCCTCGATCATCTCTACGGGAACGCGCCTTCCGGTTTGCTCGGTGCGTCGTTTGATTCGGCTTAAGGCTGTTTCAGGCGTGAGCCTCACTCGGATGAGGTGAATCTTGTACTCGGGGTATTGCTTGCGCAGCCAGGTAAAGCGATTACGCGTAAAGCGATAGTCCCTGAGCGACCCATCCACCAAGACATTAGCGCGGCGCTCGTAAAGGGCTTCGGCCAAAGGCAGCTGCAGCTGCACAGACGCGGCGCGGTGACTCACGAGCGAGGCTAACTGCGGATTTTGGCGCAGGAGCTCGACGTAACCTGGAAGCACGGGCCTCAGGAGGTCCGGATCGACGATGTAGGGCTCCTCGCCTGGGGCAAAGTGCTCGGCGATGTACTTCTTGGCGACCGTGGTTTTTCCGGAGCCCGGAATTCCGGCCATCAAAATGATCTGCGGATTTTTCGAGGGCTTCACGCCTTGGAGCAAGGTCTCGATCATCGCTTGTGCGGATTCTTTAGAGAGATTGAACACGCGGGTCTTAAGCGGCGCGCCCAATTGATTGCCCAGCAGCTCTGCCTTCTGAACATCTGCTCCCAGGGTGTAGAGATTTCCAGCGGTCCCGTCTGCATTGAGCGATCGGTTGGCCAGGGCCTCGGTCTTTCCGCGCTCAGTGAACACGGGGATCCATTCTTGAGCGGGAGCCGCCTCGCCTGAGGTGTAAACGACCTGATCGGCGTTCACGAAGCTGCCTTGAGAGAGCAAAATGCCGTAGCCAGGCTTGGGTTGGGGCGAGTATCCCAGCACGGAGATGCCGGAGCCCAAGAGCGTCTGAGCGCCGCTTTCGTAAAGAGCAGCAAGCCGCGAATCGTCCTTGGGCAGTTCGGCTGCCCCTTGGAGCATCAGGATCTCACCTGAGGGGTTAGTTTGCTTGTAGCCCTGCGCCAGTGCGATGGCCTCGGGGCCTGAGCCTACGATAACGAGATCATACTTGATGGGCGTAGCTGAGCGCCCTGCGATCTGCTTGGAGAGTGCCTGGCTTCTACGCAGCATCTCCGTGCGAATGGCTCCAAAGAACTTGGGGCGCTCCAGTGCGCCGCGCGGGCCTTCGAGCTCGGTGTACGTGCTGCTCTTGAGCACAAGCGTGCAACGTGGGTCGGTCGCCCAAGCCGCAGCGGGAATTAGAAATAAAAAGAGCGCCTTACGGGAAATCACCGTTCGCTCCGCTCATGAGGACGAACTTGCCGCGGTCCGAAAGCAGCTGCTCCATCGAGCCCGGTTTCTTGAGATGGGCGAGCAGATCGGGTGTCAGTGGCATCGAGATGTAGGGCTTCCACGATGGCGTTCCGCGGTCTACGACGCCCAGATAGATCGCGGGCTTTCCGCTCGGAGTGTTGGCTTTGGATTCAAAGAGCTTGAGCAGAGCGGAGGTGCCCTCTTTTTTGATCCATTGATCGAAGTCCGCGTTGAATCGATTCAGCTGCTCGATGAGTCGTGAGACACGCACGAGCTTCTCGTCCAACCTCATATCGGGATGGGCATTGAGCAGGTCCTGCCATTTTTGAAAGTGACCTGAGGTTTCAAGCTCAGCCGCCGTGATGGCTTGCAGCTGTTCGACGCTTCGAGGCGAGAGCGAAAAATAAACGGCGTTCTTGAGACGATCGCGGCCGTAGAAATGAGAGTTATTCCTGATGACGAGAGAAGTATCGCTGTTTGCGACCAAGATGTAGGAGCGACGGTACTCGATGTACCACTCGCCATCCTGCCAAGCGAAACCGCCGCCTAGCTCATCGCGTGCGGGATCAGGCAGCGAAGCGTCCCGAATGTCTGTGGCGCGCTTGAGCGGCTTCATCTTGAATTGCTCGGCCAAGGAGGGTTCAGCACCGATCCGTTGGGTCAGAAAGCGCCACTGCGGAAAGGTAAATCCGTAATAACCAATGCGGCCGCTGAGCTCGGCAAGTTCGTTGACCTGCCCCGGGCCTACGATGGCCTTTGGCGAGAACAGAGCCGAGATCATCTGTTCCTTTTGATTGCGCCTGAGCCCCGGCGTGTTGAACAGCACAAGCGATTCGGGCAGCCAGTTTGCGCGATTTTGCGAGCTGAGCGCGACCAGATCCGCTGCGATGCCCGCTTGGCCCTTGGCGATGATCTGGGGCGCTAGCTTGGTGAGCGGTTTTGAGTCCACCGCGCCCTCTTGGATCGCACGGCGCGCAGCGGACACCTGGACGGGGTCTGTTGGCTGCTGCGGTCTCACAAGCGGCGTTACAGGCGTGTAGGGAATTTCTTTTTTGAACTTACTGCCTTTGATTTGCGAGTCGATGTAGCCGCTCAGTACTTTGCGCAAGCCCGCAGGAATATTGCTCTGGGTGTACTCGGGGGAGAGCTCGCCTAGACGAACCATGAGCAGGGCTTCAAGCTCCGCGATATTCTCGGCCGCAAGTTTGTCGCGTCCACAGACGCAATCGGCTTCGCAGCTTTTTTGGATGGCTTTTTCGGGAGCGCCTAAGAATTTAGAGATCTGAAGAATCTCGCTCTTCCATAAATGCATCAGAGGTTGAATGCTCGCGATGGTCGAAGCGTTGCTGTAGGTGAACAGCAGGTCTTCTTTCTTGTTTCGCGTTCCCATCAGCCAGTATTGGTCCTGAGGCATACGCATCTGTTGCGTGCTCGTGAGCTTTTCTTGAGGCTTGAGCACGGACCAATCCACCAGGGCGCCCCAGCGCATTCCGTCTCGCCTAAAATCAAAAGACGTGTCGATCTCGATCTTTGCCAGAGGCGCTTGTTTGCGAAGCCAAGGAATAATGGAATCCTGAAACCAGGTGAGGGCCTCGGCAGCCGTAGGATTGTCGAGCTCGTCTAAGTACGTCTCTGAGGGGCCGTAGTGGATGCCAGCGACGCGATCTGCGCGTCCCGCTTTTTCGAAAGCTTTATAGGCGGCCAAGAACGCGACGATGGAATCGGTCCCGCTGATGCCAACGAGCAGGCCCGGGGCTTTGCGCTTGATGATGATTTCGTCATGGATCCATTCGACAAGAGCGTCGAAGGTCTTTTGCGGGTCGATCTGGCGGGGGTAGGCGGGCAGGCCGTCCTTTGCGAGAACCGGTGCACCCAGGAGAAGGTTACAAGCGGGGTTGGGTCCCGAGGCGCTAGCAAAGGGCGCTCCGAGCGTCATTATAATGAGGGCCGCGACATATCCCCAAGTCATGATGCCGGGTGTTAGTATGGGCGCTGAAGTTAGTCAACTAATCTCGTGGCGGGCTGTTGGGCGAATCAGAGGTAGTTCGCGCAACGAGTTGTGATGTGAACTGGCTTTGAGTAGGTACTCAGAGCCTCTTGGCGCAACAAAACGTTAACTGAAGTGGCTTTGACTCGTTCGTCGACCTAGACTTTCATTCCGTCGTAAGCGAGTTCGATGCCCTTGGGCAGCTTCTTGCTCCATTTCACGTAATCAAAGTCATGCCCCATGTGAGTCAGGACCGTGCGCTTAGGCTTGAGGCGAGCGATCACCGCTTGGGCCGACTCCCAGTTGAGATGGGTATTGTGCGAGGCCAGGCGCAGGCAATCGAGTACGAGTACTCTCAGGCCCTCGAGCCTCTTGAGGGACTCCTCGGGAATCACCTGGCAATCTGTGACGTAAGCGATGTCGTCAAATCGATAGCCCACGCATTCTTTGGAGCCGTGCTTAAGCGACACAGGGGTGACGGCAATGCCTCCCACATCGATCTCGCGAACGGATGTCGAGAACTCTTGGATCTTGAGCAGCGGGATTCCGCCGCCTTCGACGGGCCCAGGCGAAAAGATGTAATCGAACTTCTGCCTCAGTTCCCTAGCCGTCCAATCATGACAGTAAAGGGTGATGTCGCTCTTTTGAATGAAGTTGTAGCTCCTCAGCTCGTCGATTCCGTGGATGTGATCGGCGTGCGGGTGCGTGTAAAGAACGCCGTCCACACGCGCGATCTTAAATCGTAGGGCCTGCTGCCTGAGATCCGTGGAGGTGTCCACGAGCAGATTCTTGCCCTTCCATTTGACGAGTACCGAAGCGCGCAGTCTTTGGTTTTTGGGATTGCGCGAGCGACACACGGCGCAAGAGCAACCGATGAGTGGAACGCCGGTAGAAGTTCCGCATCCAAGGATCGTGAGTTGGGGGCGTGAGCCAGCCATGAGATACGGATAACATGAAACCCCAAATGGAGGCACGCCCCCTTGATTGACCCTGGGGCTGGGGTGGGCTACCACTGAGTGACATGCCCGCTCCGAAGAAAGTTTTTCTCACAGGCGCGACAGGATTTATCGGAAGCCATCTCGTGGAGCGCCTTTTGGAGCAGGGCTGCGAGATCTCAGCGCTCATGCGCAATCCGCCGGCGGATGTTCCGGCAGGAATTCGCGTTATTCGAGGCGACCTTTCGGATTCGAAGTCTCTGGAGCAAGGGCTCGTCCAGCTCGGCACGCTCGATGTGGTCTATCATTTAGCTGGAGTCGTCGCGGCGTCGACACGCGAAGGTTATTTTTCGGCGAACCAAAAAGGCACCCAGAATCTCATGCAAGCCCTCGTTGCGCTTCAAGAGAAGCCCAAGCGCATCGTGCTCGTTTCGAGCTTAGCTGCGGGAGGCCCTGCGCTGGATCGTGACAATCCTAGGCTCGAAGGCGACAAGCCCGTGCCCGTCTCAGCCTATGGCCAGAGCAAGCTTGCTGCCGAAGAGGCTGCCTTGGCATTCAAAGACCGGCTTTCGATCGCTATCGTGAGACCTCCGATGGTTTATGGTCCGCGCGATAAGGGCGTGTACGTTTTGATCAAGACCGTCTCGCGAAGGATTCATCCCAGGCTTCCGGGCTCTGATCCCAGCGGCGAGAAGTTCTATAGCCTCATCCACTCCGATGACCTAGTTGAAGCGATCCTGAAGCTAGGAAGCGCTGCGATTCAATCAGGTGAGATCTTCTATGTCTCTGACGGCGGCGTTTACAGCAGTTCGGAGCTGCTTCAGGCCATGGCGGGAGCTTTGGGCGTCAGGCCCGTTAAACTTCCGGTGCCCGGTTGGGTTTTGAAATCCGCAGCTTGGTCGCTCACCCGCCTCTCGCAGGCCACCGGCAAGGCGTTTGCTTTGAACCAAGACAAGCTAGGCGAGATTTTTCCGGACTATTGGATCTGCTCGCCTGAGAAGTCACGCCAAGTCTTGGGGTTTGAGCCGCGCGTCTCGTTGGCCGAAGGAATGCGCTCCACCGTAAAATGGTACAGGGACAATCGATGGCTTTGATGCGACGGACTCTCTTGCCGATCATGGCGCTTTGCGCGCTGCTTGCCTGTCCTAACCCCGAACATGGGGATCTGCTTGGAATGCGGCTCATGTTTCAAAAGGAAGTGCTTCCCAACGGCCTGACGCTGATCTTAGTCGAAGATCACAGCGCGCCGATCGTCAGCTATCAGACCTGGGTCAAGGTGGGATCGGTGGACGAGCATCGCGGCGCCACGGGGCTAGCGCACCTTTTTGAGCATTTGATGTTCAAGGGCACCGCCAAGTACGGGCCACGCGAGTTTTTTCAGAAGCTCGAGACACGAGGCTCCGAAGTCAACGCGATGACCACGCGCGATTACACCGTGTTTTACGAAAACTTCACGAGCGATCTGCTGGACAAAGTGATCGATATGGAAAGCGATCGATTCAGGGGATTGGTGCTGGATGACAACGTCATCAACACCGAGCGCATGGTCGTGCTCGAAGAGCGAAGGCTCAGGCTTGAGAACAATCCCGATGCCAAGATGCAAGAAGCGCTTTGGTCGCAAGCCTATATGCTGCATCCGTACGCGTGGCCGGTCATCGGTGATCCACGGGACATCATTCAGGTTCCCTTGGCGACAATTCGCGCCTTTTACGATCGCTATTATGTCGCTTCCAATGCGGTGATTGTGGCGGTGGGGGATTTCGATTCGGCCTCGCTTAAATCCAAGCTGCGCGCAGCTTATGGGGGGCTGCCTAAAGTCGATCGCCCCAAACGCGAGGTGTTCACCGAGCCTCCCCAAAAAGAAGAGCGTCGGTATCGCCTGAGGGATCCCTCGGGCGGGGATCGCGTAGCTTGGGCTTACCACGTCACTTCGGCTCGGGATGACGACAGCTACTCGCTCGATGTGTTGTCCAATATCCTGTTCGAAGGAGCGTCCTCGCGCATGCATCGCTCTTTGGTGGAGGAGCGAAAGATCGCCATCGGTGTTTCGGGGACGGCTTTCACTCCGGACTCGCCCGGGCTTTTCATGATGAACGCGATTGCGCGCCAGGGCATCGGTACGGAGAAAATCGAAGAAGCCTTGGGATCCGTCTTAAGCGAAATCAAAGAAAAGGGCGTCACTCCCGAAGAAGTCGGTATCGCTGTGAAGCAATTGAGCCTACAGCGCGTGGATAGCGTGCGCTCGGCTGTTGGGATGGGGCAGTTTGTCGGAACGCTTGAGGTATTCTTCGGCGATCCTTCGCGTTTCCAGCGCGATATCAATAAATACGCCTCGGTCACTCCAGAGAGCGTCTTGGAAGTCGCGCGCAAGTATCTTTTTGCCAACAATCGAACCGTCGTCATCATGGCGCCCGAAGTGAAGGTGAGCCGATGAGACATCTCGCGCTTCTGGTGGCGTTCCTTTCGCTTCCCGCTTTTGGCGTGGATTCGCCGGCCGCTCCTCAGCGCATGGCAGCGGCTCCCGTGATCGAAAAGTTGCCCAACGGCCTAACGGTTGCCTGGTGGCGGCATGATGCGGTCCCTGTGGTGGATTTTCAGCTGATGGTTTCGATCGGCACTCGCTTTGATCCCGTCGGCAAGGCGGGCGCCTCTCAGCTGTTGAGCGACTGGATGGATCGCGGAAGCGCGGGGGCAAGCGAGCGGGATTTTTCGCGTCGCTTTGACGTGTTAGGTGCCACGCGCGCAGCTTCGATCTCGGAGGACGCGTTGCTTATGGGCGTGCACGGGTTAGCGCCCGACGCCGATGCGCTGCTTAAGAATCTCGCCGACTGGGTGACCAAGCCCAATTGGGATGACGCCCAGCTCGAAGAGGTTCGAAAGCGCGTCTTGGATCGTTGGTCGCATCTCAGCGAACAACCTGATCTCTTAGCGGGCCTTGCGTTTGATCGGCTGGTCAGCCGTGGGACGCCCTACGCGCGAGGCGGAGTTTACTCGCAGCGTGAGCTTAAGTCGGTGACTCGAGCGGACATCCTGGCGCTTCATAAAAAATATCTCACACCCGGCAACTCTGTTTTGCTCGTCATAGGTCAGGTCAATCCAGATGCCTTGCGCCCCAAGCTTCTGGAGGCTTTCTCCGGTTGGGAAGGCCAAGCCAACGCACCTGAGGCGCTAAAGCTCGCGCCCGACGCGCGCATACCCGCCGTAGGGCCAAAAGAAGTGCTCGTTGTGGATCAAGGTGGCGCATCGACTCAAGCACAGGTCGTCGTTGGATTTCAGGGGCCTTTGATCGGTGCCCCGGATCATGCGGCGCTTGAAGTGGCCAATTCGCTTTTGGGCGACTATTTCACGAGTCGCCTCAACCTTCTGATCCGAGACAAGCTTGGACTCACTTACGGGATCCGGAGCGAGTTTCTTTACCGCAAAGACCTCGGGGTTTTTCAGGTGAGCGCGGCGACGCAATCCGCATCGGCAGGCAAGCTCGTAAAAAAAGTCATCGATGTGCTTGAGGACCTACGCAAGGGTCCTATCTCTCGCGAAGAAGTCGATACGGCCAAAGGGTTTTTGCAGGGGAGTTTCGCTCTCGGGCTAAGCTCTCCTTATCGATTGGCTGCTCGCTGGGTGGCGATCCGACAGCTGGGCTTAGGCGGCGATTATCTCGAGAAGTACTCTGAGCGTGTCGGAGCTGTTACGGTGGATCAGGTGCTCAAGGCGGTTGAGAAGAATTTCAATCTCAAGAAGATGGTCATCATCGCCGCAGGCGATGCCAAGACGATCCAAAAGAGCCTCAAAGAAGCAGGCATCAAAGCGATTCCAAAGGCGCTTACGGTCGAAGCGTTTAAGTAAGAGCGGGTTGCATCGAGCCGCTCACGACCAGCGTCTCGCCTTCCATGGAGCAGTTTCCATCGAAATAGGCTCCTGGTTCCATGTGAATTCGGGGCGAATGAATCTTGCCGACCACTCTTCCGAGACGAGTGATCGTCACGCGGCCTCGAGCGACGATATCGCCTTGGACAAATCCATCGATGATCAGCTGATCCGCAAAGATTTTCCCCTCAACCAGGGAGCTTTCCATAAGGATAAGTGTGCTGCCCGGTCGGCCGTGTAGCTCTCCGCGGATGACGCCGTGAATGCGCGCCGTCTGGTCAAAGAGCACCTTGCCCTGTATCTCCGTGTCTGCCGAAAGAAAGTTAATTTCGCGATCGTTCATATCTTATGGCGACGCTCCTGCAGGAGGTGCTGCGGCTGGAGCTCCTGGAGCCGCGGCCTCAGGGGCTGTGGGAGAGTCTGCAGGCTTAGGGGCGGCCTTGGGTTTAGGAGTTGCCGCTGTCGGTGTGAGCGTCTGATGGATCAGAACTTTGCCGTCGCTTGAGAATACCAAGATCTCCACAGACTGAAGAGGCGACTTTGATTTTACAGCCGGAAAAGCCGCGGTCGTTTCCCTAAAGCGCGTCACCGAAAAAAACTCGCCTTTGTCCGCTTGAATGAGGGTCTTAGCCGTTGGGTTGAGCGCACCTGCTGGATACGCAAGCAGTGCGTCCCCGCCTCGGGCAAGCACGACGATGCGGCCCTGAATCGGGTTGGGAGGATTTTCAGTCAAGGGTTTGAGTCCAAATCTGACCTTCAGCGTATTGCCCGACCAGGTGGCCTTGGCTTCTTCGATCACCAGTCCTGATTGCGCCGCATCCGTCGGGATCGAAGATCCCTCAGGAAGGGCCGAGAAAAGCGGATCTGCACCGGCTACTGCACTTGGCGTAGTGGGAGCTGGAGCGGCTACAGGTGCCGCGGGGGCTGCTACGGGTGCGGCTGTTGCTGTGAGGGCGATCTTCTTTTGGCTCTCGACTGAGGCGAGCTGGCCTTTGAGCGTCTGAATTTGGTTTTCGAGCTCAATGGAATGCCCCGGGTCTGCTTGCTTAGCGCGGTTGTAGAAGCGGGCAGTCAAGATGAGCGAGCTGATGGTGATTGCGAGACAAGCCCAAAGTGCGATGCCGATTCGAATAAGCCAGCCTTCGGAGAATTCAAAGGACCTTGCCGTGCGCTCTCCCCTGAAGACTAGGAGCGTCAAAGGTTGTCGGGGGGTGGAAGAAGGCATTCCTAAAGGTAGCTGGGGGGCCTAAGAGGTGTCAATGCGCACAAGCGCATGCAGCGCCGCAAGGTCTTAAGATTGCAGGCTGCTTTGTCGATACGCCAACTGATGAAGATTCTCGTGCTGAATCCTCAGATCGACGCGGCGCATGAAATAGCCACAACCTTGCAGACGCAAGGCCACGCGCTGTTCTTTGCAGAGACGCCCGACGAAGCATGGCAGATCCTTCAGCTCCATCGCGGTTCGATGGATCTGGCTCTCGCGCACCGAGAGAGCATGGCTGCCGGCGCCAATGGACCGTTCCCAGGATTGGACCTTCTTAAGAAGATCCGCACCTCAGGTGAGGCGGATCTCGTGGAGCTTCCGTTCGTTCTAACGACGCAGTCGTGGTCAGATGACGAGTGTGTGGCTCATCAAAGTACTCCCGAAGGTGCTCATGCTTACCTTCATTGGCCTGCGACATCCGCTCAGATTCAAGATCTCATTCGGGAGATTTTCGGGGACGCCGCTTCCGCGCCTCAACCCGACTTCACTCCTGTACAAGTCAACGAACCCAGCTTGCACTTGGAGATGACCACCGGAACGCCGGCACCTCGCGAGATGCCAGTGGCGAGCAGCGCGGCGCTTCAGGAGTTGCCGCTCGTGGCTCCCGGTCAGCTTCCGATTGAAGAAGCTCCTGCACCGAGTTTCGAGGTCGCAAGCGAGCCTGATCCCATTCAAGAAATGCCTTACCTGTACCGCCAGCGTGGCGCTCCCTCGGCCGCCTCAAGTGGAGGGGCGACAGCTCGAGACGCTATCTTCGCGGCGCTTGAGAGCGCGATCCCACTGGGGGATGCGGTTGTTCCCGGTGGCGCGGCTCAAACGCCTGACACCGAGACGCTAAAGAAGTACCTCCTGCTGCGCGAGCAGGACGTAGCGGCTCTCTCCTCGCAGCTCAAAGCCGCACGAGACCAGATCAAGAGCACCGAGGATGCGCTCAAAGCCGAGCAAGCGCGCAGCGCGGAGCTTGTGCACGTTTCGGGCGAGAATCAAAAGAAGATCGACGAATTTGAGCGCGACAAGCACGCCTCCATGCAAGCTCTCAAAACGGAGCTCTCGGAGCTTCAGTTTGAGATGAAGGCTAAGGACGAGCGCGTGCGAGCGCTCGAGTCTCAGGTTAAGGAATCGGTCTCTGAGATCGAGCAAATCAAAGAGCGCGTGAGGCAGGACATCCGGAAAATCCGCGTTCGCGAAAAGGATCTCGAAAACCGCCTGGAGATCACTAGGCGCGATTCAGAGGCGCTTCTTACTTCGCCAGACCACATCGAGCTTAAGCGCAAGCTTGATCTGCTTGAGTTCAACATGGATCTTCTGCAGGAACAGCACACTGCCCAGCGTGAGCTGAACAAAAAGCTACAAGATCGTTTGGCGCGCGCCGCGCAAGTGGTACGAGTGGCGGGCGGCCTTCTCGTGGAGAATGCCAAGGGAGCCAGGGCGCCTGGCGCTCCCGCCGAAGAAGCTCAAGGCGCACAAGGAGAAGGACGGGACCGCCAAGCAGTATAGCCGTCACCGCCCACGAGCACCGTGCGAAAGACCCCGCAAACTCGAGTGCTAGTAGTGGAAGCCGACCCCAAAAAAGGGGAATGGTACGCCGAAGCCATCCGCGACAGCCTCGATTCGGAAGTCGTCATCGATACGCTCAGTTCTCGTGACCCCTCGCTTGATTGGATGGGGCGCGGAAATTACCAGATGGTGGTCATCGATTCGGGCCCGGCTCCATTTGAGCCCCAACTTGCAAGCCTCGAGCAAATCCGCAGACTCAAGCCCAACACGAGCGTGATTCTGGTTCGCGACAAGGCGACCGTAGAGCAAGCGGTTCTAGGGATGAGGCAGGGCGCGGAGGATTTCTTGGTCCAGCCGCTGGATCGGGACAAGTTCAAAGCTGCTGTTCGCCGGGGCGTGGAGCGAAGCCGAATGATCGGCGGAGATGAGCAGGCGTCTCACTTCTTCAGCCTCGTACAGACCTGCCAGTTTATCTCGGCGGCGCGCGACTTAGGGCAGGTGCTCTCTGCTGTACAGGGATACTTAGCTCGTGAGCTCAGGTCCGATCAATCGACAGTTTACTTGGTGGACCCGCAGATGGCCGAGGGGTCGGCGGGGTTTCAGCGCTGGAATCCGCAGGCCGAGCCTGACTCCAGTTGGGTAGACATCGCTTTGGCCGAATCAGGAGCTTTCGCGCAAGTCGCCGACCAACCCCAGGGCTACACGCTAATTCCTAAGGGCCGGATGTCGCCGGCGATCTTCGTATTTTGGTTTCCTACGGGTGATTCGCGCACGGCTGCTTGCGTTTGCGTGTCGCCCAAGGTGAGCGCTTCGGAAGAGCGAGTCGAATCCGCGCTCAGACTGCTGTCCTCGCAGATCGAAGTAGCGACGCGCAATATCGCCCAGTACGCGGGCGTGGAGAAGCTCGCTTTTACCGACGATGCAACGGGCCTCTACAACACGCGCTACCTTTATCAGATCTTGGACCACGAGCTGGCGCGAGCGGAGCGGGACTCCAAGCCCTTTGCCGTGCTCTTCTTGGATTGCGATTTTTTTAAGAAGGTCAACGACACGCACGGACATCGCGTGGGCACGCGCCTGCTGCACGACTTAGGCGAGCTCCTCAAAGGCCTTGTTCGGAAAAAAGATACCGTATTTAGATATGGCGGCGACGAGTTTGTGGCTGTCTTAAGCGAGTGCGACGAGAAGACGGCTCGTTGGGTGGCCGAGCGGATTCGATCCAGCGTCGAGGCGCACTCTTTTCTAGAGGACGAAAAACTCTCCATTTCCGTAACCGTGTCTATCGGCATCGCGCTTTATCCGACGCATGCCAAAACTCGTAAAGAGATCATCGATGCCGCGGATCGCGCCATGTATTCGGCCAAGGCGCGCTCCCGAAATTTCGTCAGCTTAGCGGAGCTTGTGCATGAGTGAACGGCACAGAGTAAAACTCGTCGTCAGCGATTTTCATTTGGGCAAGGGCCGAGCCTTTCGCGACGGCACGCAGAACATCCTAGAGGACTTCGTGTATGACCGGGAGTTCGCTGAGTTCTTGAACTTCCATCGCTCCGGCAGTTTTGCTGACGCCGAAGTGGAGCTCATCCTCAACGGCGATATCCTGAATCTCCTTCAAATTGATCACCATGGAACGCACACGCATCTCTTTACCGAAAGGCATGTGGCGCTCGCCGTCGAAAAGATCGTCGAGGGTCATCCAGAGTTCTTCCATGCACTGAGGCGATTTGCCGCCACGCCTGGCCACACGATCTCTTACGTCGTCGGCAATCACGACGCTGGAATGCTTTTTCCCAAGCCGCGAAGGCTCTTGTCCGAGGCCGTTGGCGCGGACATTCACTATTACGATGTGGCTCACGAGTTTGATGGGATTCGAGTGGAGCACGGCCAGCAGTACGAGCGCTTCGCATCCATTGACATGAAGCGACCTTTCCTGACCAGGGGCTTGCCTGAGCCCGTGCTCAATCTCCCGTGGGGCTCTTTGTTTGTCGCGGTCCTCTTGCCTCGCATTAAGCAAGAGCGTCCGCACGTGGATAAGGTCAGGCCGTTTTCGTCCTTCCTTCGGTGGGTGATTTTTCACGATCTGTTTTGGGGCTTAAAGACTGGCGTCAAGATCGCCAAGTTCGTGTGGGATACGATCTTGATTAAGAGCCGCTATCAGATTCGTCGTGGACTTGCGTTCAACCTCAAGCTGTTGGGCGAGATCTCCGTTTATCCCAACTACGACAAGATCGCCTTCAAGCTCTTGGATGAGCGCGAAGACATCCATACGGTGATCTTCGGCCACACGCACATCCTGCGCTACAGGCAGCACCGCGAGGGAAAAGAATACTTCAACGAGGGCACTTGGAACGAGACGACCAACCTGGATCTCAACGATTACGGCAGACAGACGCGCCTGACCTATGCTTACATTGAGTATCCGCGCGGCGGTCTGGGGGACGATGGATCCGGTGTCTCGACAAGCATACGGCCGAAGGTTCGTCTCAAGCAGTGGTACGGCATCTGGAAACCTGAGAGCGAGATCCTGGTTTAGCGCGCTGGTTTTTCTGGCCAGTTTTTCGGCCCAAGCTCAGCAGAGCGACGCCACGATCATTAATCCCAAACGACCCACCAATCCGCTGCTGGCTCCGAAGCCGGGCGACAAGAACGTTAGCACGACGACGGCGAGTATCGGCGGGTCCGAAGCCCCTCCAACCCCCGAAGAAGAAGCCGAAGAAGAGGCGCTAAAGAAGGGCGTCGACTTTCATCTTTCGGCCGGAGGCGTGGGTAACACTTCGGCAGGGTTTGGGCCTGCAGCTGATTTCTACGGAAGCTTTGAGTCGCCTTTTTCGAATGGGTTTTATGAAGCGGGATTTTTCCCCCACGTGGGAGTTGCCGCGTATGCATTTCCGGGGTTTGCGCCCTCATGGACCATCGCCATCGGTGCTCGGTTCTTATCTAATGCTTTTCCGCTTAAGAACGGTCTAAAGAGCGCCTGGGTGCACGGCTATACGGATATCTTTAAGATCTCCCCAACGATCATCGAGGGCAACTTCCTGGGCCTCGTGCCATTTTACTTCTCGGGCTTTCGCTGGCGGCAGCCATGGGGATATTTCGAGGCGCAGTGGGTTCCGTTTGAGTTCATTCGCTACACGCGCGAGTCCCTGGGGTTTCTTTCATCGGGCGCTCAGGGAACCATTGACGCAAGACTGAGCGCGCGTTGGGAGATCGGCGCATGGGGCAAGATCGGGCTGATCTATGCGGGATCCGACGGGCTGTATCGGAGCCAAACCTCCGCTGGAATGGTCTACAGCGTGAACACGTCGATTCGATACGGTATCACCAAGCGCCTGAAGGTCGGGCTGACTCTGGGCGTTGAAGGGCTGTTTTCCGGAATTCGGGACACGACCGCTACTCCCACCGATTCTACTTGGGGTCGCGCGCAATTCGACTCGCGCCTCTTTGTCGCCCGCACGTTTTGATGTAGGCTACTTGCAATGGTTCGGCCCCCACGCGTGATCACAGTGATCCCCGCTCGATATGGGTCGACCCGCCTCCCTGCAAAACCTCTCGCCTTGATCGCCGGAAAGCCCATGATCCAACACGTGTACGAGCGCGCGGCTAAGGCTCGTGGTGTTGCCGAAACGTGGGTGGCAACCGATCACGTCGAGATCGAACGCGTGGTGCAAGGTTTTGGCGGAAGAGTCAAAATGACCTCGCCGGACCTAGCCAGTGGCACGGATCGCGTGGCCGCAGTGGCTGATGCCGTGGATGGGGATGTATTTGTGAATGTCCAAGGCGATGAGCCTCTGATGGCTGCTCGGGCGGTGGAATTGGCTGTGGACCTGGTGGTCAGCGGACGATTTCCCATGAGCACTATAATGACGCCCCTGAGGGATGCCCGGGAGCTGGACGACCCGTCGGTCGTTAAGGTCCTGGCTGATAAGATGGATCGGGCTATTTATTTTTCGCGCCACCCCATTCCTTATAGCCGGGGAGCCAGGCCCAGTGCGGGAACCTTTGCTTGTCATAGGCATGTTGGGCTATACGTCTACACCCGGGAGACGCTAGCGCGCTTCCGGAAGCTTCCGCCTTCGCCCATCGAACAGGGTGAGGTGCTGGAGCAGCTCCGGGCGCTCGAAGCGGGCATTCCGATTGGCATCGTAGAGCACGATTTCGTCTCTTTAGGCGTCGATACCCCAGAAGATCTCAAACGCGTCGAGGACCACCTCCGAGGGCATAGCTGATGGCTAAACAGCGCAAGTATATTTTTGTTACAGGCGGCGTGCTCTCGAGCATCGGCAAGGGAATCAGCGCCGCGAGCATCGGGATGCTCATGGAGCAACGCGGGATCTCGGTCACGATGATCAAGATGGATCCGTATCTCAATGTCGATCCCGGGACGATGAGCCCCTTTCAGCACGGCGAAGTGTTCGTTTTAGATGACGGGGCTGAGACGGATTTAGATTTGGGCCATTACTCGCGCTTCGTTCAGAACGCCAAGTTTACTCGTAAGAATAGTTTCACCACCGGCCGCATCTACGACACGGTCATTCGGCGTGAACGTGCGGGCGGTTACCTGGGTAAGACGGTGCAGGTCATTCCGCACATCACTGACGAGATTAAGCGCCACATCAGGGACGCGGCTGACGGTTCGGACCTAGCGATCGTCGAAGTCGGCGGCACGGTAGGCGACATCGAAAGCCTTCCGTTCCTCGAAGCCATTCGCCAAATGAAGGTCGACGAAGGCGCTGCCAACGTCTTGTTCGTTCACCTCACACTGGTTCCGTACATTGGAGCTGCAGGTGAGCTCAAAACTAAGCCCACTCAGCACAGCGTCAAAGAGCTGCGCGAGATCGGCATCCAGCCAGATGTTTTGCTGTGCCGCTCAGACCGCGCGCTTCCTAAGGACGTGAAAGAGAAGATCGGCCTGTTTTGCAATTTGCCAGCGGACCACGTTTTTAGCGCCATTGACGTGCAGAGCATCTATGAGGTTCCGCTTTATTTTCATGAAGAGGGCCTGGACGAAAAGATCGCTGAGCGCCTGGGCATTTGGACGGGTCGCGTGGATCTCTCGCGTTGGAAGGGCGTGGTCGAAAAGATCCGCCATCCCAAGACCGAAGTGCAGATCGGCATCGTCGGCAAGTACACGGACTGGCGCGATAGCTACAAGTCACTCTCTGAGGCTCTCTCGCATGCTGGTGTTGCCAACGACGCCCGCGTGAACATGGTCTACATCGACTCCGAGGAGATCGAAAAAGGAAGTCGCGAGCTTCTCAAGTCGGTGGATGCGATTCTAGTGCCCGGTGGATTTGGCGAGCGAGGCATCGAAGGAAAGATCCTAGCAGTGGAGTACGCGCGCACGAACAAAGTTCCTTACTTTGGCATTTGCCTAGGCATGCAGCTTGCCACCATCGAGTACGCGCGCAACGTGGCGGGTATCAAAGGAGCGAACTCCGCTGAATTTAAGCCGGGTGGTTCCGAAAACGTGATCGATCTCATGGAATCGCAGAAAGATGTTCGTGATATGGGCGGCACGATGCGCTTGGGGGCTTACGCATGCAAGGTGCTGCCCAAGCATGGCGGCAAATCCACGCGTGCTTACGAAGCTTACCGCTCCGAGGAGATCTCTGAGCGCCACAGGCATCGCTTTGAAGTCTCCGGAAAGTTTCGCTCCCAGATCGAAGCGGCGGGATTGCTCGTTTCGGGTCGCCATGTGCTTGCAGGAGGCGCCGAGCTCGTTGAGATGGTCGAGCTTCCGGAGCATCCGTGGTTCTTGGGTTGCCAGTTTCACCCAGAGTTTTTGAGCAAGCCGCTGGCCCCGCATCCCTTGTTTGCTGCTTTCGTCAAAGCCGCGAAAGAAGCACGCAAAGAGGCGGGCATTCAAGGACGGCTTTTCACTCCTGAGAGTCAGTTGAGCAATTAGCCGTGTGCTGGAGCGGGCAAGCCTCTGCAGCTTTAGCTGTAGGTGGGTTCGCGGCATCGGCTTACTTCCGAAAAAAAGGCGAGCCTCGAGCGTTGTGGGGGTCTCTCGCTTATTTCTCTGCGATGGAGGCGCTGCAGGCCTACACCTATACGGTCGTAGATCGCTGCGGAGATACGCGTAACCAGGCCGCTACGGTGGTGAGTTATCTGCACATCGCGTTTCAGCCGTTTTTCATCAACGCGATTTCGATGCATTTTCTGCCTCAGTATTTTAGAAAGCGGATCGAGCGCTACGTCTACGGGCTGTGTCTTTTGGCCACGACCTTGTACCTTTTGAGGCTTTATCCGTTTGAATGGACGGTGCCCTGCTATGAGCTCAATATGCATTTTGGGTCGGTCGCGATTAAACAGTGGACGTTCCAAATTCCATTTTGCGGCCGGAAAATATGTTCGACCCTGGGTGATTGGCACATCGCCTGGCAAATTCCGGCGCGGTTTAACTACTACATGGATAACGCCTATATGTGGGCGTCGTTCTGCTTGCCGGTCATTTATGGCAGCTGGCGGGTGACGCTGTACTTGGCGTTGTGTGGCCCGTTCTTGGCATTTTTGACAACCAATTCGTCAAACGAGTGGGTAGCGGTGTGGTGCCTCTATTCGATCGCGCTTCTGTCAGCGATCATCAAGTCGCCGCTGCGCAAGTATCTGTATGTTCAGAGTTGGTACGGAATCAAAAATCCGTTCAAGCTTATGAACAGTTAGCTTTTTGAACTTCGTAACTCTTCGCGCCGCGGAACTCGCCCTGCTTGCCGAAGCTCACGACGATGTCCTTGGTATGAAATTCGGTGCAGCCTTGGGTTTGGGTGACCGAGTCGGTGAGCACGATGTGCATTTTTCCGTCTGAGTTCTCTACGGTGATCTCGAGCTCATCTGCTGGCTTGAAGTCTTCGGGCAATTTGATTCTCATCCAGTCGCGTCCCGATCTCAGCGTGATGGATTGCTGGGAGTAGGATTCTTCTGGGAGTGTGCGAGCGTAGGTGATCTCGAGCGTGTAATCGCCGTGTATTCCAAACACGTAAGCTCCCCATCGCAGGGGCTGGCCCATGGAGGTCTGTACTGAACCCGTAAAGGTTTCGGTATGGAAAGCCGTCTGGCCGCCCGAAGGGCAAGCGGACAAAAAGCAGAGGCTGAGCAGCGAAAGAATTTTTCTCATGGCGCGCTGGTAGCTTTTTAGACTTTTATTGTCAAGTATTGTTGAGGTCTCCGAAGTTGCCTTTCCCGCGCTTCAATGGTCCTCTATTCGCATCAATCTATTTTCCGCGCTCGGGGGGGCGCACTCATGAAAAAAACCATCGCATTGTTGTGCGTGCTTTTCTCCATCTCGGCTTTCGCTACTCCGGGCAAGCAGGGAACAGACTTGATCGGCAAGGATTTTCCTAAGAACGACAAGCAGGTCGAAAAGCTGCTTCACAAGATGAACACCGTCTTCGGTGAAGACGACGGCATTCACTGGTTCAATGTCCTGTACACGCGCACGACTCGCGCCATCCGCGACGCTGCGACCGAAGGGAAGTTCGAGAACCAAGTGTTCATGCGCAAGTTCGTGATGATCTTTGCCAACTACTACTTTAGAGCCGTGTCGCTGCACCTCAATGGTGAGCAGCTCGAGTCTCGCGCATGGCGTCCCGTTTTCGATCGACGCGACATCCAAGACTTCACGCCTCTGCAATTCGCTATCGCAGGGCTGATCGCTCACATCAGCCATGACCTGCCGTTGGCTCTTGAAGAAGCGAGCCAAAATCTAGGCATCGTGTTGAACAAGAACACGCCCGAGCATCGCGACTATCTCAAGATCAACGAGATCCTTAAGGACGCTTGGATCCAGATCCGAGGCAACTACAAGGCTATCTGCCAATCCAAGCGTTGGGAGAACGGATCTCCGCTTTGCTCCATGAGCGACGAGACGACCAACAAGATGATGGCCAAGCTTCGCGACAAGGCATTTAAGGATGCTCAAAAGCTAGGCGAGCTTCGTGGTGATGCCGAAGGAACGATGGCTTACCGCGCGTATCTGGATCGCCTGACTTACGCTGCTGGCTCTTCGATTTTCTATGTGCCCGCGACTGAGACCCGCTTTGAGCTCAAGCTTCAGTGAAGCGTGAGCTCTGAGAGCACACCGTAGTGATCGCTTTCGCATTCGGATGCACCCCAGGACAGAGTAAGTCCTGTGGTGCATTCGTCTAATACGATGCGAGAGCTCAGGGTGTCGATGCGATGCCTCGCTCCCGAGAGAGTGAGGACATAATCCACGCGCTGATTGGGTTCTGTGAGATTGCCTCGCGTGAGGCTATTGGCGTTGTCCCATGTGGCTCCGTGGTGTGGAGCGCGCGTAAGATCCGGATTCTTGTCTAGGTACGAATCGCTCCAGCCCGCTTCGACGCTCTCCCTGAGCCACTTCATTTCCGGTTGTTCGCCGTCGGCGTTGGAGTCTCCACATAGAATAGCGGGTCCGTCTGGATCGCGCTCGCGCAGGGCCCAGTTGTTGAGCTCTGCCACCTCGCCGATGCGCATGGGGTTTTCGACCCCGTTGGAGAGGTGAAATCCGCCCACGAACAACGGTTTGTCACGGTATTTGAACCTGCCTCCGAGCGCGCCCTTGGATTTAATCACCCGCAGAATGCTCGTCGGGATGGAGGGCGCGGCGTCGGTATCGAACTCCACAAAAGCATCGCGCTCAAAGCTCAGGCCGGAGGAGGGTTTGTAGAGCAAGGCGACGCCTAAGCGATCGGCGTACACCCATTTCCCAACCGAGTCTCGGCTCACAAGCGGGTCATCGTGATAGTAGCCCACGCTGAGGGCGATCCCTAGCTCGCCCACGATTCCTTGCAGCCCTTTGTCAGATGTTTTTTTCCATCCCAGGATTGGGGAGTGGCCTGTTAAATGCTCGCTATAGATTTCGGCGATCCTGGGGTCCCAGGCTTCTTGAAGACAGATCAGATCGGGGTCTAATGCTTGAACCTTCTTGGCTTGGCGTTGGATGCGGTCGGGGTCGAGCGCTGCTTTGCCTATAAACACGTTCAGTGTAAGAACTCGCAGGGGTCTTTCGGTCGCCGCTTGGCTAAGCGAAAGCGCAAAAGAAATGAAGAGCGCAAGGAGGCTTCCCATCGCGGGCGGTGTATTATATTTGACTTAAATTGTCAATTATAATAGTCGGACGTCATCATGTCCCGAACCCGGACTTTTTTACTCTTGGTTTTGATGGTGAGCCCCTGGCTGCTCAGGGCTGCGCACGCCGAGAGCGTGATTGAAACGCCCTACACGCGCTGGACGGGTGAAGCGGGTCTTTCCATCGACGTAAGAAGTGCATGGCAGAAGCAAACCTGCCCTGAGCTTCTGGCAAATCCGCGGAGCACTTTTGAGGCTCGGAATAAAAAGCTAAGCCCCAAGAAGGGCGATGCTGAGGCTCACCTAGTTTTGGCAGATGATCTTCTGGAGAGGGGGAATGGATATGGTGAGGTGATTTCGCTCGTTCAGGGAATCAAGGGATCTCGGCAAAGAGAGCCTCGCAGGACGGAGTACTTGCGCGAGCGGTTGGAAGCCCTGATTCAAACACACCCGGAGAGGCTCTTGCCTGCGCGTTTTTATCAGAGCGTAGACAACCTCTATCTTTCCGCAGATGGGGTCATCGAGGGTTTGGGTTTCCAGAGCGTGGAGCAGTTGGAGAGGTTCCTAAAGAACGGTGGAGGCCTTTTCTACAAGCAAAACAAACTCAATCGCGTTCGAATCGCGGATGACTTCTCTCAGAACGCAGCTCTCGTCGAGCGACTGCGGACGGCGATGGAAAGCCTTTTCAGGCAAGCGGGCGCACATATTGATCGCCTTGAAATAGCGCACGAGACTCTTCCGAATGCTCTGAGGATGCTCGTACAATCGATCTCAGGCGTCTTGGTGATTTATCGATTTTGACCTTTATCGCTGATCTTCAACATCAATTCAAAGTTTCGCTCAAGCATCTGGATATCTCGGGTATTTACATTCCCGCCTATACCTTTCATGAAATGTTGAGCTTCCGAGGTTTGGAGAGCTTGAGATTGGTGCGAGCCGGGATCGATAGCGGGTTTCCGAGCACCCTTAAGATCCTCAACGATGCAAAGGGCCAGGAACCGCTCGTGCTCAAGTCGCTGGATCTGTCGCAAAACCCTGGACTGCACCGCCAGGTCCACAATTCGGTGAGCGATCCGATATTGCAGCTCAAAAGCATTTCGACTTTGAAGAGATTGATTTTGACCGACTGCAATTTGAGCTCGGATCAAGTTTACGCGGCTTTGTCGATCAAGCAGCTTGAAGCTCTGGATGTGAGCGGATCCGAGATGCGAAGACCACCTCAGGCTGCGGTGACCCTCGGACAAGCGACTCATCTGCGTGAGCTGTACTTGGGCGCCATGAAGTACAGCTTCGATCCGGACTTTACGTTGAATAGCGTGCAGAAGGACTTAAGCGGCCTTCCGTTGAGGATTCTCAAGGTGGGCGGAAGGCTCTGGAAGACGACGCCTCAGCTTCGATCGTCTGATGTTCTGTCAAAGAACCTCGAGTGGTTTATCTCGATGGCTGGACCACTAGCCGAAGACTCCGAGGCTGCGTTTGTTTACGCGGCTACTCTGCCCAAGCTGCATCGTTTAACTCTTGGGATGCCCGTGATTTCGAAGGAGGCCGTGGACAAGCTTCCAGTAGACGCTTTCCCCCATCTCTCCCGCTTTGAGGGTTTGCTCCTCGGGGTGAAAGAGTTCGAGGAAAAATTTCCGGGACTGATAGTCGGCTGGCCTTAGGTGCCCCTTGCCTCAGGCAAAAGCTTAGGCATCTCTTGGGCAAGCTTCCTGAATTCCAATAACTGCTTCACGAACGCGCCGGCGTGCTCCAAGTAAAGCGCGTTAGGTCCGTCGCTCTTAGCCTTTGCGGGCTCAGGGTGCACTTCCATGAACAACCCATCCGCGCCTGCTGCCATCGCGGCGCGTGCGAGAACCTCTAAGTACTGGCGCTTGCCGCCGGTGTTTTTTCCACCATTTCCGCCGCCCGGAATTTGAATCGAATGGGTCGCATCGTAAATCACGGGCACGCCTAAGCTTTGCATCTCCTGAAACGCCACCATGTCCACGACGAGCGCATTGTATCCGTGGGTTGCGCCGCGTTCTGTGAGGCAGAGCCAATCAGAGCGTTTAGAGCCGCCGGATTTTTTCTCCACCTCGCGCACCTTGTCTACGATGTTGCGCGCATCCCAGGGAGCCAAGAACTGGCCTTTCTTAACGT